>NZ_JBBKBE010000006.1:0-155512 GCF_037890075.1 Mediterraneibacter sp. ICN-202921
CATGACTTCTTCTATGCCGACGCTTCCATTTCTCGATCCATTCACTCCCCGGCTCCTTTGGCACTTTCTGCATGATCTCTTCCATTTCTCTGCGCATCTGCGCATTGACTTCTACATATTCTTCTTGTTTCGTCAACAAAATGTGATACTCCTCCAAAGACATATATTTATAAGAAGCATAGAGATACGGCTTTAACAGCGCCTGATCTGCGCATATCTGATAGGCTCTGTCATACATCTTCGCAGACTCCTGATATAAAAACAGGCGCCCGTAAGCCGCGCCCAGACACGCATAAATCTTTCCATAAAATTTTGTATCTACCGTCTCGTCTTTCTCGGCATTTAAAATAGCCTGATAAACAAGGATGGCCTCCTCTATCTCTCCACTTTCTAACAGGTTGTCCCCTTTATATTTCTGCCGCTCAATATCCTTTTGATTTTTCAAATGTTCCAAAACATTCTGAATCCGGATCATCTCCGGTTCACGGTAAATCTTTGAAGCTTTCAGGATAGTAAGGACAAACTTTTCCACCGAGCCTTTCAGACGGATCACATCTTTAAGCTGTTCAGCCAGCTCCTGCATTTCCAGTTCTTCTTCCAGCCACCTCAAGAGCTGCACGTTCATGATCGTATAATCGATCAAGTATAGATTATTGCACAGATAATAGCACAATTCTTCCAGTGTAAAAATCTTACAGTGGATCCGCGTGATTTCATATGGGTGAGTCGCATGTTTATCATGACAAAGAATTAAACTTCCCATCATTTCCTCCTAAATGTATGATTTTTTCTTCCTGGAAATCTGTCGGCGGGAAAAATTCTCCAAAACCGGCATCCCGCACCGTGATCTTGCAGGTTTTCTCGTCCAGAAACAATGTCTCGATCTGCAGACGCATAGAATATTCCGCTCGTTTTGGGAAGCTTTTCAATGAAATCTTCTCTGTCTTTAAACTTCCTTGGATCAGAGAATCTATATGAAACTCAATATCTTCCACATCTTCCAAAAGCACTTCCCATTGATTATTAGACTCGTACCAATGCGCCCCCCAGGAAACGATCGGATACCACATTTCCTGGCCGTCTACTCTCATATTTACCGTTATCTGATCTGTCAGTTTGTCCTCTGACAAATAAACGGGATTCTCTATATGCATAAATAATTTTCTATAGGCAGTATAGCACGCCCCTTTGCTGTAAAGATTATTTCCTATAAACGCGCGCCTGCCATTGCACAAGACCCGCAGAGCCTTTGGATACCAGTTGTTTTCAAAACCTTCACCGGTCAAAAAGACAGAAGATACGATGCGCTTGTCAAATACGCTTTCTATAAAACGACAGAACATCAGATCTGCTTCCTTTGCCCTGTCTTCATTGAGCACCGGATATACAGCCGCCAGCTCTTTCATATGCGCACTTGCCACCTCGTCTACTGTCACAAAAGTCGTCTTTCCGCCGCCTAATCCCGGTTTCAGACGCCTGAGCATATATGCCTTGATCTCATTCCGGTCGCAGCAAAACAGCGCGGCATCATACTGCCACAACTCTTTAGGCTGGTAGAACAGATAATTGCAAAAACTTTCTTTGTAATCCTGGATAAAAATATGCCGTTTGTCTATATTCATACGCACCGCAATGCCCCGGAGCATCTGTGCCAGTTCTTCTGTCAGCACCGGAACACTGAATACGATCCCGTCGATCTGTGGAAACTCTTTTAAAGACATCTGGATAAATTGAGATAATAGCCACACGGCATCATAGGACTCTTCACCAAATTCAATCTTGTCTCCAGCAAGACTTTTATCCAACAAGCGGGTCACTGTAAATCCTTCCTTAATAGTAACCAGCCTTTTAGCTTCTTTTCCATATGCCCACGTATCTCTCAATTTTCCAATGATCAAGGGGATCTGATAGTTGTCCGTGTCTACTTCCAATGTATCCGGTTCTAATTCTTCTTCATTATAGAAACTGATCTGGCATGTCTTTTCGTTAATCTCATACCCGATAATACTGCCCTGTCCCATAGGCAAACTGCCTCCTTAATACTGTACAAACATGTGCGCCGCGATCGCGCTTTCCACCGCATATGCACGCATCATCTTTTGTTTTTTTTCTTTGTCTTCCTCCAGCAAGATATCATTGAGCTTTCCATATCGCCCGCTCTCGCCCTTTTCTATCCTTCGTCCACAGCTTGCTTTATTGCTGCGGTAAGAATTCCCATCTATAGTTTCTTTAAAATAATATTTTAATTTTTCATGAGCGAACAGTACAAACTTTTTGACATACAGATTTTCATACATAGGCGTAAGCACCTCTGTAGAGTAATCGGCAGGTTCACTTCCTCCTTTTTGAAGCTGATAATACAGCATGACCCTGCTTCCTTTCTGCCCCTTGTATTCTATCAATGTCTTATCCCATAACTGCAGCTCGATGAGCCAGTCCTTCTCATATGTAAGGAAAAATGGAAAATATATTTGTTTTCCGCACAGCTCCTGTAAAAATTTTTTCAATGTTTTACGTGTCTGCGAACTATATTCCTTCTGGGCATAATACTTCAGCACTGCAATCTTACATATGTCAATGGTATCTTCGCCTTTTTCATATTCCCGGCATATAATGTCAATGACACTTTTCCCTATCTTACGTTCTTCCACAACATATTCTCTGGATACATAGGCAAGATATGCCTGCTGCAGCCTGAAATATGCCCCTTCCGCATAGTACTCCTCAAAAACAGCTACTTCTTGGAATACTTCCTCGGAAAATAACATCTGCGTTAAGATCCGTTCAGCCAGCTTATGCGTATGTACCTCATATTCTCTAGCCTCTCTCCAAAGCCACTTCATATCTGGAGTAGCCCCGCAGTAATAATTGGCAAGATAGGTCAGTATCACTTTGTCATACTGCCCTTTTTTAAATAATTCAAAACAAATATACGTCAGGAAATCATCCGATTCATAATTGCTCTCCCGGATCGTCTTGCTGCACAGGCTGAAAACTTCTTCCTCTGTATAACTTTCCATGCCATGTATTCGCACTGCTTCAAGAGTCAGTTCCTCCTCTTCTTCCTCCTCCTTGCTTCTTCTCAAGCCATTGATGAATTTCCTGCACATGTCCATATATCTAAGTTCGTAGAACATACGTTTGCTTTCGTAAGGTATAGAGTCTGTATAATGTCTTCCATCCTTGCCTTCCCAGACAAGCCTATCTGTCTTGGCATACAAGAATACTTGCGTGCCATGATCTGTATATGGAACTTTCTGCGTAACCGTCCCATCCTCCGCTATCACATGGATAAATTTCATATTCGGTACTTTTGTCGTGATCTCATACGCATGGCAAATATCATACAACGCTTTTACACGTTCCGGATTCATAGAACGTTCCACGATAAAACGTTTATAAATAACTCTGAGCAGTTCATCAACGTGCCGACGGTCTAACTGATTCCATGCAAAAGCTTCCATTTCATCCCTGTAATGCGCATAAATCTCACTTCCTTCATCTTCATACGTGATCAGATTCGCGTACAAAAAGGAACATTTATGATAATCCAAGTTATTCCCATGCATAAAATATAGATACACAGACCTTGGAAGGGGTTTATTGAAATATTGCGGATCAACTGCCGCCATATAATATTCATAAAGCTGCGCGATCTTTAATTCCGCCTCTACTGCCTTTTCATACCATTTAAAATACATGCTCTCCATGCGGCTCCCTTTGATCAGCAGTGTACAGATCGCAGTCAATATCATAGATTCTTCATACATTTCATAAGACAAGACCAACGTGTCATACAGATGTCTGTCAAAAGTTTTCAGCTGACTAGCAAGGTTTGCGGTATAAAGCGCCAACTCTTTTGTCATCAGCTTATGCTTAGCCGCAAAGAGCACTACCCGCACTTCAAACATCCCCAGCTTTTTCAGAGAGGTGCTCTTATCCCTAAAGCATTTAAACGCTTCCATATAAAACCAGATACTGTGTGACTTTTCTTCGTAGAACTGCTTTTCCAACGCCCGCAGTCTCTCACTGTAGATCTTGTACTCCGAATCTACATTTACAAGCATACATAAAATCTTCCAACTCTCTGGATGCTTCATAAATGATTTAGATAATTCTTCCGCTACCCTTCTCTGCCCGATGCTGTCATTACTCAAAAGAGTTGTCAGATACAGATAATAGGAGCTCATCTCCGCATCTTTGCCAATGGCAAAACGATTATAATTATAAGACTCCAAGAGCCACTTTGCTTCCTCCGGCATCCCGCCAAGAAGACAGATATGTGCATGTACCAGCAGATATACCTCTTTTTTACTGTCTACATCACGCAGATGTTCGATCCGCTTCAGCGCTTCTTTTGTCCAGGTATTTATATCCATTTTCCCAGCTTCATAACTTAGATAACTTTTCACGATCCCGGCAAATTCCTGGTCTGCTGCTCTGTGTTCTTCATCCCGCTTAACATTTTTTTCTACCACGATCTCATAACAGAGCGTCTCGTACGCAGTTTCCAGCACGATCTGTCCAAAATTACTTCCGTCATGCAGATTTTCCAGTGTGATAAAATACTCCAAACGATAAGAATTTCCAATAAATTCTTCTGTCGTAATGCGTGTATGTTCTACAGAAAGAAAGTCCCCTTCTGTCTTGACATCGATTTCCTGGTACCCCCACGTATTCTTCTTGATCGTAAAGGTCTCTTTTCTTGCTTCCTCCAGGGAAATAAACGCACGGCTTTCTTCCTCTAAAGTCAAGAAGATTTTCTCTTTTTGTTTACACCCGACGAGAAATTCCTCCAGCGCATGCTGATTCAATTCCCATTTGCGCATATTGTCATACAATGCCTGTATCCGTTTGTCCTCATACTTCAATATCTCATAAAAATCTCTGGAGCGGAACAATTTTTCTGCCTCTGCCGGATCTCTAAAAGCTAACTTTTTAAAGTCTTCCAGACTCTGTACTTTACCGTAACGCGTCATAACAAAAGGTTTTTCAATGATCGCAGTAAACGCAATATCAAATTCCCCACCATTGCAGACGATCGTAAATTTCCCGTGCTCAACATGTCCTGGTACCAGACCTGTCCCGTCATATGTATAATAGATATTTACTGGATTCCCGTCAAAACCCTGCTCGTCACAGTGTATACGAAAAGAAGAGGGATATACAAGCCCTCTGATCGTTCCTTCTCCTTCATTTTGCAAGGAAAAGCTTCCTCTATATTCTTCCCCTTCCCCGACGCGCATGATAATACGTGTCTCCGGAAATATGATCTCCGGCTGTGGAATATGAAAATCTCCCTTTGCAAATCGTTTGATTTTATTCTTCAAGTCAGTCACCTACTCATATTTCTTCTATTGACATGGCGCAGCGTCAGAACACTGACGCTGACATACTACAGTAAATTATAGCATTATTATAGTATATCTTGCAATGCTAGAATAGAAGATTTTCTTTTCGGATTGTATACATGTATTACGCCCTCAATATCATTGCAATAAAGTTAAGATCTTCTCTCCCATCATTTTTTATTCCGTGCCCATGTCCACTCTCACAGAAAAAGACGTCCCCCGGTTCTGCTTTATATGCTTTTCCGTCATCCTCGTACATTCCTGTACCTGAAAGGATATAGTAAGTTTCCGTCTCCTCATAGTGTTCATGATGTCCTAGCTCACACCCAGGTTTTACGGTTATCCGGGAAAACATTTTACAATGTTTTCCCAGCTGTCCCATATCCAGCAGGGCTTCTTTCATGATAAAACCAGCTCCTCCATTTACCCGTTCCACTGTCTCGATTTTTCTCTCTCCTGCCTTCGTCATCTCTCCTCCTTACACTATCCTTGATCTTCTGTACATAGGGCAATACCTCATACATACAGCGCTTATAGAAAGAAACTGCCCTTTTTCTTTCTACTCGTCTTTTTTTCTTTCTACTCGTCTTTTTTCCCTTCCAGCGTCTGCTGTATGATGCTCCTCATCACATCTTCTGAAAGTTGCCCCTGCGCATAGCCGAAAATTTCTCCTTTTTTATCTATCATAAAGGTCGTCGGATACGCCGTAATGCCATAACGTGAAAAGACTCCTCCATCTACATCCATCACTACCGGATACGTATATCCATTCTCTTTCATAAACTGTATGATCCCCGCTTCATCCGTCTCATTTCCATATTCCGGTGCCGCGATTCCAAGGATTACTACTTCCGTATCTTCCCCTGTATATTCCTCGTACAGTTTTTGAATATCCGGCATTTCTGCTCTGCAGGGCGGACACCAGGTCGCCCAGAAATTCAAAAATACAACTTTTCCTTTATAGTCTGAAAGCGTATGTTCTTCCCCATACTGATCTTTCAATGTAAAATCATGCTCCGCTTTTTTCTCCTGCCCATCTGCTTTCTGTTCCGCCTGTCTGTCTTCTTTCTCTGCAGTTTCTTCCTTCTTTTCAGAGACCGCCTGCGGTGTTTTTGCCCCGGAAAGATATCCCGTCACCGCGTTCATTTTCCCGGTGAACATCATCAGTCCCATCAAGATCATCAAGACACCTCCGGCCTTCACCGTATAGCGCACCACATTTCCATGTTTTTTGAAAAAGGCCAGCACTTTTGCCGTAAACAATCCAACAGCAAGAAACGGCAGTACAAAACCAGCCGTATATACACCGATCAAAAGAAAGCCTGCCGCCTGTGTCTGCGCGCTTCCCGCCATCACAAGAACACTTGCCAGAGCCGGGCCTACGCAGGGGGTCCACGCAAAACTGAAAGTGAAGCCAAATAAAAGCGCCGTAAACGGAGACATGGTCAACTTTTCTAGATGGATCGGAAGACGATGTTCATTTCCCAATACTTTCGATTTTCCGAAAACACCGAGCTGATAGAAACCAAACAAGACGATCAAGATTCCTCCCGCTTTTGCAAACATCATCTGGTATTTATGAAGAAAGCTGCCCGCCGCCGAAACGCCGGCTCCCATCAGAAAGAATGCCGCGCTGATCCCCAGGACAAAGCAGACCGTGTTGAGCAATAATTTTCCTCTGTGTTTCGAAAAATCACTTTCTCCCTGGATTCCTCCGGAAAGATACCCCAGATATAAAGGGACCAGCGGAAGCACGCAGGGAGAGAAAAAACTCAAAAGTCCCTGTAAAAACACGGTAATTGCAGGAACACTTGCCTCTAATTCAAATCCCATTTTTTACCTCCTCATCTTCTATTTTCATGCCTTTTACTTTACCGGCTTAGAGTGTCCCTATTATACCATGCTTTTTCCTATCTTACAATTTTATAATACTCTCTGGATGTCACTGCAAATACGATTGCGTAGAACACGACAAACACCAATATTGTCACACCTGTACACGCGGCAAACAGCGGCACGTTGGTAAGATACATGATTTCCAGAAGTTTAGCCATAAGTTTAAACGCAACGGCCAGATGCAGTACTGCGCCTGCTAAAGGCAGAAAGAATACGGTCATGACCTGGCTTTTTATAGAGCGCACGACTTCCCGCTTATCCATGCCGACTTTCTGCATGATCTGATATCGTTCCCGGTCACTGTACCCCTCTGATATTTGTTTATAATAGATGATCAGTACCGTTGCCATCAAAAACAGCGCTCCTACAAAGATGCCCAAGAACAAAAAGCCTCCGTCGATCTGAAGAAAATCTTCTTTATGCTCCTGCCGTATCTCCGTAGCTGCACTTTCCCCGATTTCTTCTGAAAGCCTATCTTCCATATTTTTCATTGCATTGCGCATCGCCTCTTTTTCCCCGATCAGATCAAATTCAATCGTATAGCTTAAACCATTTGCTCCTTCCAATCCATAGGTTCGCACCAGATTTTCTATTTGTGCTTCATCCGACATGACCACATAAATGGTCTTGATCACCGAAGACAATGTGCTGTTTTTCACTGCGGTTTTTGTGTTTTTTGCTTTGACTTCATATGTTTTGCCGTCCAGTTTAAGCGTATCTGCCGTATATGCCTTAGGACCCGATACGAAAACAAGCGCCTGCTCCTTTGAAAGTTTTTCGTTTTTGCCTTGCAGGGCGTTATAATCGGCGACTGTAAGCATCAGCAAGCGATAGTAGTTTTCCGCCACATTCGAAATCTCCCCTTCCACTTTTGTCATATCTACTTCTATCGTATCCTTGCCGTCAAACATGCATGCAAGACTCCCCGACGTATATTCTGCCAGATTTTTTATCTTAACATTTTCCGACTCTGCTTCTTCTTTTACAATCTGATCCGCCTTCTCCTTCATCCCTTCTTCCGGCATATAGAGCTCTGTTTTAAAATCGGTCGGATACCTTGTAGAGACAATATCGTCTATTCCTACATACAGCGATACTGTCATAGAGATCAGAACCAGTACGATCGTACTCATGATACAGATATTTGCAAGTCCCACGGCATTTTGCTTCATACGGTAGATCATGCCGGAAACAGAGATAAAATGCCGTGTCTTATAATAATATTTTTTCTTCTTTTTTAATATTTTTAAAAGAGCGATACTCCCTGTCATAAACAAACAGTATGTCCCTATGATGACTAATATGACCGCTATAAAAAACTGGAAAATAGCCACCAGTGGATCTTCTGTCGCAAGAGCGATATAGTATCCTCCCGCCAGAGCCATAATTCCAATGAGCACGAACAACCACTTTGTTTTTGGTTCCTTCTCTCCTGTATTTTCTCCTTTGAGTAAATCGACCGGCTTTACGCGGCCTACCTGAAATAGATTCGTAAGAAGCGTTGCCGCGAAAATCCCTAAGAACAGAAGCGCTCCCTGCAAAAGCGCTGCCGGTTCAACTGAATAGCGCAGCGGTACCGGAAATTGTACCATCTTTAAAAGAAGCAAAAACATCAGTCTGCCAAACAGCATCCCCATCGAAAGACCCGCTGTCAAACTCACAACTATCGTGATCAGCGTCTCGCAGACCTCCATCTTTATCAGATTTCGTTTGTCCATCCCCAGTACCTGATATACGCCAAATTCCTTTTTCCTTTGTTTAATGAGGAAACTATTCGTATAAAACAGAAAAACAGCGGCAAAAATCCCGGTTACCCAAACCGCGTATTTTAAGATCAACTTGAGGCTTTCACTTCCATTCATCTGATCCAGCCCGGAGTTTCTGGCCACAGCACTCAGACAATAAAACATCATGATCGTGATGATGCATGTCAAAAGATATGGAATATAGGTCTTATGATTTTTCTTTAAATTTGTAAATGCAAGCTTAAAATAAAATGCTATACTCACTTTAACTCACCCCCTGTTGACAGGACGGTAAGCGCAGCCGTGATCTTCTGATACATTTCTTCATTCGTCTGGCATCCTCTGTAGATTTGATGGAAAACCTGCCCGTCTTTGATAAACAACACTCTTTTTGCATTGCTTGCCGCTTTTACACTATGTGTAACCATCAAGATCGTCTGTCCATTCTGATTGATCTGGGTAAATAACTGCAAAAGTTCATCTGAGGATCGTGAATCCAAAGCTCCTGTCGGCTCGTCTGCCAAAATCAGCTGCGGTTTTATGATAAGTGCTCTTGCAACTGCCGCTCTCTGCTTTTGTCCTCCTGATACCTCATAGGGATATTTCTTTAGAATGTCCATGATCCCCAGCTGTTTTGCGATCGGCAGAAGACGTTTATGCATTTCTTCATATTTCTTACCGGCCAGGACTAACGGAAGATAAATATTGTCTTCCAGCGAAAATGTATCCAGCAGGTTAAATTCCTGAAATACAAACCCCAGATTCTGTCTGCGAAACGCCGCCATCTCCCGATCTTTTACCTGACTTAGGTCCCTTTCCTTTAAATAAACTCTCCCACTGGTCGGTTTATCTAATGCTGCCAGAATATTAAGCAATGTCGTTTTTCCCGAACCGCTTTCCCCCATGATCGCCACATACTCCTGTGGTTCCACAGAAAAGCTGACATCTTTTAAAGCCTGGACTTTATTTCCTCCAAATCTTGTTGTATAGATCTTCTTTACATTTTTTACCTCTAATAGTGCCATGGTATACCGCCTTTCTTCATTTTCTTCTCAAAGATCCGGATGTAAGACACGCTGCATACTGCCGGATCTTCTTATATTATAAAGAAATACGCTTTTGTCCTGCCATAGCCTTCCCTTACAATCCCAATACCGATCCTTACATTTTTGTCATATTGGACAAAATTTTTTATTCTTCACAGTGTAGTTCCCTGCGCGACAGACCTATTTTCACTTTGGTTCCTTTTCCCTGGACAGAATAGATGCGGATTGTATGATTTAATTTTTCACAGACCGATTTACATAAATACAATCCAATTCCTGTAGATTTCTTATCCTGCCTTCCATTATATCCGGTAAAACCTTTTTCGAATACACGTGGAAGGTCCTCAGCGCTGATCCCGATCCCTGTATCTTCTATTACAAGCACACCGCCTTCTTTTATATTCTGTACTTCTGTCTCCTGCGTACTTTTCTGTACACAGCGATCTTCAGATTCCAAACCTTCCTCTGGTTCTGTATAGATGGAGATAGAACCCTTTTTTGTGTATTTTAGAGCATTGGATAAAATCTGTTCCAGCACAAATACCATCCACTTTTCATCAGTAAGCACCACCCGGCTGCACTCTGTATAATTTAATTTTATCTTTTTTAAGATAAACATTTGTGAATATTTACGCACCGCCTGCTTTACCAGTGTATCTGTTCTATACCAATAGAGCAGCATATCAGAAGAAATATCTTCCATTCGCAAATAGGTAAGGACCATTTCCACATATTGTTCTGTCTTAAACAATTCTACTTTTAATTCTTTTACTGCCTCTTTCCTTTGTGCTCTATCGTTTTCTTCCATGGTTTGGAGTAACAGATTCATTGCAGAAATGGGTGTTTTGATCTGATGTACCCACAGTCCATAATACTCCTGCATCTCCTGACGCCCGATGCGCATTTCAGATTCCAGCCTGTTCTTTTCTTCATATAGTTCCATCATTCTTTCCTGGTACGTCTCTTCTATCGTATCATCAGCCTTGGGAAAATCTCCCATTTCGTCCGGCATTCCTTTTACCGCTTGAAACAATTTTCCATAATGCCTCCTGTAACGGATAAACCCCGCTGTCTCTGCGGAGACACAAAAAAAGCTTCCCAACAAGACCATATAGCCTAACGCGTCCTGCCTGATATTATATAAATACAGGACCAGATAAATCAGCCCCAAAAAACCAAAATAAAACAAGAGCCTTTTCCAGCATTTTTTTACATACGCTATACTTGTCTTTTTCATTCTATCAGATACCCGATTCCTTTCTTTGTCTTAATAAATTCATATAAACCGATTTCTTCTAATTTTCGACGTATCCTTGTCACATTGACAGTCAGCGTGTTGTCATCGATAAAGGTGTCGCTTTCCCACAGCCGCTGCATCAACTCTTCCCTTTCTACGATCTTCCCGGCGTTTTCCATAAGCACCTTCAAAATTTTAAAATCATTTTTTGTCAACTCTATCTTTTCTTCTTGATACGTCAGTGTAGCGTCACTTAGATTTAAAAAAGCGCCTCCCCTCTCCAGAAGATTCGCCTGCCCTTGGAAGGAGTACGCTCTGCGGAGTATTGCCTGGATCTTCGCTGTCAATACATTTAGATCAAAAGGCTTTTCGATAAAATCATCGCCCCCCATATTCATTGCCATGACAATATTCATATTATCACTGGCAGAAGAAAGAAAAAGAATCGGGACACTAGAATTTTTTCTTATTTCTGTACACCAATGGTATCCGTTATAAAAAGGGAGCAAAATATCCATCAAAACCAACTCTGGTCCGAAAGAGACAAATTCTTCCATCACATTATGAAAATCCTGTACAGTACATACGGTATAATCCCACTTTTCCAAGTGCCTTTTCAAACTCTGTGCAATTGTCCTGTCGTCTTCTACTATTAAGATCTTATACATATGCGCCTCCTGTTTTTTCGCTCTATGAGCAACCGTGTGAAATCTGTTTTTCATTATACTCTATCTCATGAGTATTCAACAAGATGTACTTTTTTTAATTTATTTTCCACATACCTCTTGACTTTATATATTATACTTTATATAATATATTTAAATTTAATATATATTTTTTCTTTATATATATTAAAAATCATATAGAAAGGACCGGTGTACTATGACATTTACTCCAAACGCACCTATGCTGGATTTTCTCGTCTTATCTGTCATTGCCGAAGGAGACACGTATGGGTATCAGATAAGCCAGATCATCAAACGGGTTTCCAATACGAAGGATTCTACGCTCTACCCGATTTTAAAAAGGCTTCAGGAAAATCAATTGGTAGAAGCTTATGACATGCAGTATCAGGGACGAAACCGTAAGTATTATTCTATTACAGACAATGGCCGCAGACAGCAGCAAGCTCTTATAAAAGAATGGGAAACATACAAAGCGATCATAGACGACATCATAAAGGGAGGGATTACAAATGACTAAAAAAGAGTATATGAGACAACTGGCAGGAAAACTACGCCGTCTTCCAAAAGAGGATTATGACAAGGCGCTTGCATATTTTGATGAATATTTTGAAGAAGCCGGTCCTGAAAATGAACAGCAGGCGATCACAGATCTAGGTTCTCCTGAAGAAGCTGCCAAAGAGCTTATCATGCAGCTTGCTGGACAAAATAGTAAAGAACCGCCGAAGACAATGAAAAAGGGGATTTCTGCTGTCTGGGTAGGTATCCTGGGCGTATGCGCCGCACCTATCGCGCTGCCGCTCGCACTTGCCATTATCATTGTGGCAGTGGCTTTGCTCATCACTGTATTTGCTGTTCTGCTTTCTCTCATTTTTTCTGCAGTGGCTGTTGCGGCAGGCGGAATACTGAGCATATTAGGCGGAGTGATCCTCTTGTTCCGCACATTTCCTGACGGACTGTGCAATTTAGGGATAGGAATCTTTGCTCTTGGCGCAGGAATCCTCTGCATATATGGCACTATTTTCCTGACTACATGGTTTCTGAGAAAGATGACTTGTTCACTCGGAAAAATCACAAAAGGAGGACGTAAAAAATGAAAAAAACAACCAAACGCATGCTGCTTCTCTCCTGTTCCTTAATGGCTGCCGGACTTCTTTTCACAGGTATCGGTTTTGCAATCGGAGGGCTCCCCGGTATTTCCTGGTCTAAAAAAGGAATCGCTTCCGCGTCATCTCAAACGGAATACAGACAGGAAAAAGAAAAAACACAGCCTTTTAAAAATATAAAGATCGACATACATTCTATGGCGGATGTCTGCCTTCTTCCTTCAGATGATCAAAATTTTTATGTGGAATATGTATTAGACGGAGACTACAATACACCTTCCTGTGAAGTAAAAAATAATACGCTATATCTGGGCCAGGACGGTACTTCTCTTTCTTTTAGCTTTGATTTTAATTGGCAGGCAACACAGACAGACGCTTACTGCAATGTATATATTCCCAAAGATGTCCCACTTGGAACTCTAGATATTTACAATGATGCGGGCAATCTTACCATTTCCTCTGTCTTCGCTGATACAGCGTCTATGTCTCTTGACTTTGGAGACTTAACAATGAAAGATTCCTCCTTTAAAGATCTGACTCTGGAAATGGATAGCGGAGATATTTCCGCAAAATCTGTCCATGCGGAGGTTCTTTCTCTGACAAATAACTTCGGAGATTCTACACTGAAAGATTTCTCAGGTAAGGAAGCCTCTGTATACATAGACTCCGGAGATTTCCTAATGGAAGCGGCCGCATTAGATTCCTTCACCGGAGAAAATGATTTCGGAGACATCGAGCTTCTGCTCGCCGAACCACTTGACAGCTACTCCTTTGACCTGGCCGCCGACTTTGGAAATATCCTGCTTCCAGAAAATGCCGCAAAAGGATATTACTCTAAAGAGGAAGATGGAGAAGACTACTATAAGACTGAAGGAAAAGCAGATAAAACAATCCATATCACAGTAGACTCCGGAGATATAGAAATCAAGACTTTATAGATTTAACTGACAAAAGAATGGTCGCGCGATAACTGCATATTACAACGCTCGTCAGGGCTTTGCCGAAATTCCTCGCTTTTGCAACATACAGTTATCGCGCTTACGTTCTTCCGCACTTAAGTTTATATTCAAAACGGAAAAACTATAGAAGATACACAAAGAAACACTGTGTCAGAACATAGGGCGGAGCCCACTTATCTGACACAGTGTTTCTTTGCTGTCTTTTTCAATTAGAAGTTTCATTCCACTATCAGAAGGAAATAAATACTCCTGTTTGAAAGTCCGCAGCAGCGTAAAGTCAATTTTTTTAAACAGAAACATGAACTTAAGCGGCGAAAGTGTATGCATGAAATGTATGTTTTGCGTGAGCGAGGAATTTCGGCAAAGCCCTGACGAGCGATGCAAAATACACATTTCATGCGCCCTTTTGCCGTTTGACTTCCTATTTCTTTTGTCAGTTAAATTTATAGTTTTCCTTCCCACTCTTTTTCTTTAAATCCTACCAAGACTTCTTTTTCTGTCACAACTATGGGACGTTTTACAAGCATCCCGTCTTGTCCCAGTAACTCCAGCTGCTCTCTCTCACTCATGGCAGCCAGCTTTTCTTTTAACTGCATTTCTTTGTAGAGTTTTCCGCTTGTATTAAAAAACCTTTTCAACGGAAGGCCACTTTTTTTATACCATTCTTCAATTTCCGCCGCTGAAGGATTCTCTGTTTTAATATCTCTTTCTTGAAATGAAATATTCTTTGCCTCCAGCCATTTTTTTGCTTTCTGACATGTACTGCATTTTGGATAATATACAAATAGCATCGTTCTCTCCTCTTTCATGTTTTGTGCCGGTATACAGGAATAAAGTTTTCCACTGTTCCAGTACTATTCTCTACTATAATTCATTTTTCCTCTAATTACAATTCTTCTCTTTCTATTCTCGCGCAAATATAGCTAAGAATAATTGGTAAAATAGTTTTTGTACGAAAACAGGTAACTATCTTGCTAATTTCAACTTTTATGTTAAAATAGAAACGGCAGTAAAGCTTATCAGTACTATTTTAAATATTAAATCTCCCACGACAGTCTGCTAATGAGTAATATCTACATGTCTGCCAGGCTTATTGTCTAGGAGAATAAAAGGAGGATCCTATATATGCACAATTGCAGAAAAATCACTGAAGATTTATACTGGGTAGGTGGAAACGACAGACGTCTAGAGTTGTTTGAAAATATTTTTCCACTCTCTAAAGGCGTATCTTACAATTCTTATCTATTGTTAGATGAGAAAACCGTTCTTTTAGACACTGCAGACGCCGCGATCAGCCGGCAGTTTTTGGAAAATGTCACAGCGGCTTTGAATGGCCGCCCTTTAGACTATCTCATCATAAACCATATGGAACCGGACCACTGTGCCTTGATCGAAGATCTTCTTTGGCGCTACCCTGATTTGAAGATCATCGGAAACATAAAAACCTTCCCTTTTATCCATCAGTTTTATGATCTGGAAACAGAAGGTAAAACAATCACAGTCAAAGAAGGAGATTCTTTAAATTTCGGCAGACATACTCTGCGCTTTGTCATGGCTCCTATGGTACACTGGCCGGAGGCCATGATGACCTATGATGAAACAGATAAGATTCTCTTTTCTGCCGACGCATTCGGAACTTTTGGAGCCTTAAACGGAAATCTGTTTACTGACGAGATCGACTTTAACCATGGCTGGCTTGACGAGACAAGACGATATTATACAAATATCGTCGGCAAATACGGTATGCAAGTACAAAATGTCCTGAAAAAAGCGGCCGGACTGGATATCAGGATGCTCTGCCCTCTCCATGGACCTATCTGGAGAAATAATCTCTCCTATATTCTGGAAAAATACGATCTGTGGAGTAAATATGAACCGGAAGAAAAAGGAGTCATGATCGCCGCAGCTTCTATGTACGGCAATACGGAAAACATGGCGGAAGTATTTGCTTCCTTTCTTGCAGAAGCAGGCGTAAAAAATATTTGTTTCCATAATATTTCCAAGACCCATGTTTCTGAGTTAATTTCCGACACCTTCAAATACAGCCACATCATCCTGGCCGCTCCTACTTACAATAACGGCATCTATCCTCTGATGAACACGTATCTGGAAGACATGCAGGCGCTGTCTGTCCAGAACAGGACCTTTGCCGTACTGGGAAACGGAAGCTGGGCGCCCCAGTCTACCAAACTGATGGAGGCAAAATTGAAAGAAATGAAAAATACTCGTCTGATCACAGATAACTTTACAATAAAATCATCTTTAAAAGAAGATCATATGGAAGCTTTAAAAGAACTGGCTAAAAAAATAGCTGAAGAACTTAAATAACTATAGCTTAAAAACTCCAATAGATATTTCTTCATTTTTTTAGAATTTAATGGTATAATGTACAGCATATACAAAGGAGGAGTTATTATGAAGTTAGTCATTACAATGAGCCGCCGTTTTGGAACCGGCGCAAGTGTTATTGCCGCTGAGCTTTCCAAACGGCTTCATATTCCTGTCTATGATAAAGCTGCCATTGAGCAGCAGCTAAATGACCATCTGTACGAAAGCGAAGCGCAGGCAATACGTAAACTTGCCGAACACCCCTGTATCATACTGGGACGCTGCGCTTCCGATATCCTCAAAGACAAATTGAATGTACTGAATATTTTTGTATGTGCAGATAAGGAAGACCGTATCCAACGGATTATGGCTCTATATTCTCTTTCTTACGAACAAGCAAAAGAATTAGTAGAAACGACAGATGCACAACGTGCCGCTTACTACTACGAACATACAGGAAAAACCTGGGGAGATGTAAATGATTATCACATGATTCTGGATACATCCCAGTTCGGGGTGGATAACTGTCCTGATATCCTAATGCATTATTTTGAAAAAATGGAATATATCTGATATCTATCTATTCTATACGTATGAAGTAGAGATATTTCAGGTTTTATGTAAGAAAAGACACCGCTTCTCTTTTTAGAAAAGCAGTGTCTTTTCTTCTCACAACGGAACTTTCTGCTATTCCATTGCCTCGTCTGTATATTCTTCCTGACTTTCGACGATCGTCACACCCTGATCTTCAAAATCTATTTTCTTCCAGACATTCTTATGCACTTTAATCTTAGTATCTTTCCGCCATTGTTCCATAAGGGAATTATACTGTTCCTGCTTACGTTCCTCCACGATACTTGTCTTTTTCGCGTCGGTTGCCTCTCTGTCCAAAAGGCTGGTCAATTTCGCCACATAAATACCGCCGTCTGTCACGATCGGTCCTGTAATGTCTCCTGCATTTTCCAAAGCATCTGCCGCTGCCACCAGATCTGCATGAGGACTGGTCGATTCCGCGTCAAAGGTAGCCGTCTGCACCTCTATTCCTGCATTAGCTGCTGCTGCCTCTATATTTTTTGCCTCGTCCGCTCCCAAAGCATCTGCAAATTCCTGCGCTGTTATCTGCAATGCTTTCTTTTCCTCCTCTGTCAGCGCAACCGTGTTCCCGCTTTCATCGGCAGATGTATAGGAAAAGAATACATACTGCATGCTTTTCTGCGCAGCTTCCTCATCTGAAACCTCCGTATCCACGTCGGCTGTCATCGCAGTCCGCATCCGAGCCTGTATCGTCGCCAGCTTCAATACTTCTTCTATATTTTTCTTATACCCGGATACCATATCCTTATCTTCCAAGGTATTATCCTCGTCAAATATACCCACGGCCTTTTCCATCGCCTTTTTATCTTCTTCCGTGATACTTATCTCGTATTCCTCCGCATGCTGGGAGAGGATATACATATTCTCCAGATTTTCAAGGATCGTCTCCTTCGTTGTCTCCTCATATGTCTTATCTTCTCCGGATGCCTGCATCCACATCTCTTCCGGTGTAGTTCCCATCATCCCTGCATAATATGTCTCATACTGGGCCTGCTGCATTCTTGCATAAAAATTTGCTACGCCAAAGGTAATCTTTTCCTTTCCCACTTCCGCAACAACTGCGTCATCTCCGGGGCCGCTGCATCCTGCAAGTCCGATTACTAGCAAAGCGGCCGCTGCCGCTGCGATAACTATTTTCTTCCTGCACGTTTTCATAACATCCTCCTAAGTAGATTTCTCCGGTCAGAATATCCCCTGACATCCCGGATAACTTATATATTATACCTTGTTTTTTACAGACAGACAACCCTTTGCAAAATTTTTACTTCCCTTTTGAAGTTTTGCTTTATTTTTCCTCTGTTTTCAGCATTTCCATATCTGTCAACAGCTTTTTCACCACATCCAGTATAGAGTCTGTTTTCTTTTGCCCATTTCTTCCTTTCTTCACATACAGAAAATAGGGAGGTTCCTCATTTTTAAATGCCAGACTGCCTGCATATCTTTTCAAAAGCTCTGGTATCTTTCGTGGATCCAATCTTGCTTTTTCATACATCGTAAGCTTTAGCTCATCTCCTTTTTGTTCTACAGAGGTGATATAACACGAATGTGCCAGGGCCTTCAGCCCCGCGATCGTTAAAAGCTGCTGCACACGTTTGGGAATATCCCCAAAGCGATCCAAAAGTTCCTCTGTCATGTCTTCCAGCTCTTCTTCATTTTCAATCCCCGCAATTCGTTTATATATATCCAGCTTCTGATATTCATTTGGAATATACGATTCTGGTATATAAGCATCTACATTTAAATCCATTGTTGTGGTGAACACTTCTTCTTTTGCTTCTCCCTTCAGCTGCCGTACTGCCTCACCGAGCATTTTGCAGTATAGATCATACCCTACCGCCGCCATATGTCCATGCTGTGCCTCGCCAAGCAGATTGCCGGCTCCGCGAATTTCCAGATCCCGCATGGCGATCTTAAAACCAGAACCCAGATCAGTAAATTCCCGTATCGCCGCCAAACGCTTCTCCGCCACCTCTTTTAATAGCTTATCTCTGCGATACAAAAGAAAGGCATATGCCATACGATTTGACCTGCCTACTCTTCCGCGAAGCTGGTATAGCTGTGAAAGTCCCAAACGGTCTGCGTCATGAATGATCATCGTATTCGCATTGGATATGTCCAGACCTGTCTCAATGATCGTCGTACATACTAACACATCGATCTCTCCATTGATAAAATCATACATGATATTTTCCAACTGACGTTCATTCATCTGCCCATGAGCGAAAGACACGGTCGCTTCCGGCACCAGTTTCTGTATCCGGCCTGCAATATCCGCAATATCTGTCACCCGGTTATATACATAGTACACCTGTCCATTACGGGAAAGTTCCCTCACGATCGCCTCCCGCACCATCTCATCATTATATTCCATCACATAGGTCTGGATCGGCATCCGATCCATAGGCGCTTCTTCAAGCACACTCATATCCCGTATGCCGATCAGGCTCATATGAAGTGTGCGGGGGATCGGTGTGGCAGTCAGAGTTAAGACATCTATATTTTCCTTTAACTTTTTGATCTTTTCCTTGTGCGTGACCCCGAAACGCTGTTCTTCATCTATGACCAGCAAGCCCAGATTTTTATACTGCACATCCTTCGACAATACGCGGTGTGTACCGATCACGATATCCACCAGCCCCTTTTTTAAATCCTCCACTGTTTTTTTCTGCTGCTGTGTTGTCTTGAACCTGCACAATAAGTCGATACGCACAGGAAAATCTTTCATCCGCTGGCTAAAGGTATTATAATGCTGCTGTGCCAAAATGGTCGTCGGCACCAGATAGACAACCTGCCGACCCTCCTGCACCGCCTTGAATGCCGCCCGTATAGCGATCTCCGTCTTCCCATACCCTACATCTCCGCAGATCAGGCGATCCATGATCTTGGTACTTTCCATATCCCGCTTTGTATCTTCAATGGCATGGAGCTGGTCTTCTGTTTCCTCAAAGGGAAACATCTCTTCAAATTCTTTTTGCCACACTGTATCTGGTTCATAGGCATATCCTTCGGACTGCTGCCGCTTCGCATACAATTCCACCAGATCTTTCGCCACCTCCTGTACAGCTCCCCTGACCTGCTTTTTCGTTCTAGCCCACTGGCTTGTTCCCAGCTTATTCAGCTTCGGCTTTTTCGCGTCTGCCCCTGCATATTTCTGGATCAAATCCAGCTGTGTTGCAAGAATATACAAACTTCCCCCATCTGCATAGGAAATTTTCATATAATCCTTTGTTACTTTATCAATCTCTATTTTTTCAATTCCCTGATAGATCCCCAGTCCGTGATTTTCATGGACAACATAATCTCCCACTTTCAAGTCAGTAAAAGCCTGTATTTTTTGCCCTTCATAAGCACGGCGTTTTTTCTTTTTCTTCTTTTTTCCGAAAATATCTGTTTCGGAGATCACCATGAATTTCAACAGCGGATATTCGTATCCTTCCGCCACGTGACCGTATGCTGCCATGATCTCACCGGGCTCTACTTCTCTGTCCATATCTTCACTGTAAAAACTGCTCAGATCATAATCCCGCAAATCCTCTGCCAGCCTCTTTGCCCTCGTCCGTGAACCAGACAGAAGTACCACACGGTATCCTGCTCTTTTCAATCTTTTTAAATCCCGCGTCAGCAATTCAAAACTATTGTTATACGGATTCACTCCTTTTGCTTGGAAACTAAAGGACGCACGCACTTTAAACGGACCACATTTCGATTCCAGCATCGTAAACGCAATGCCAAAATACCGGTTCATTTTTTCTGCAATTTTTTTCACCGGAAAGACCGTAAGTTTCTCTTCTGTCTCACCTGCATACGTATCCGCTCTTTTCTCCTGACTGTGAATATATTCTTCCTCCGTCTCATTGGCATGCTCCATAAGGCGGAGCGGTTCATCTAAAAACAGCAGACTATCCTCTCTGGGAAAATACGCAAGAAAAGAAACACTTTTCTCCTCCTCTTCCAGTCTCTCCTTTGCCGGATAAATCACTACTTCATCCAAGTTCTCTACAGAACGCTGGCTTTCCACATCAAATGTCCGTATAGAATCAATCTCATCTCCCCACAATTCAATCCGTACAGGCAGTTCTTCCGTCAGAGGATAAACATCCAAGATACCGCCGCGTACCGCAAACTGCCCCGGTCCTTCTATCTGTTCTTCTCTTTCATATCCCAAGACAGAAAGCTTTGTTTGCAATTCTGAAAAATCCACCGTATCTGTATTGGTAATATGCACTCTTCTCTTTAAAATTTCATCCGGAGACGGCAAGCCATCCAAGAAAGCATCCATTGTAGTGATCACCGTAACAGGATCTGCCGTTTTCTTTTCTATCAATGCACGCAGCACTTCCATCCGTCTGCTCACCAGAAGGCTGCCTTTGATATCTGCCTGGTAAAATAAAAGATCTTTTGCCGGATATAAGAAGACATTTTCCTCCAGAAACCGATATTCCTCATATGCCTTTTTTGCTTTCTCCTCACTGGAAAAAGCGATGATCTTGTATCCAAAACCATCGCCAAGCGCATACATCAGATGTGTCTTCTGTGAATTTACACATCCAGAAATCTGTATCAATCCTTCTTCTTTTCTTCGCTCTTTTTTTATTTTTTGATAATCCGCAAGTTCGTTAAGCGGCGCTAAAAAAGCCTGCATGTCCTCTACTCATCCTTCTTTTTCCTATTATATTCGTTCATTGCCGCCGCCATTTCACCGGAGAGGATCAATTCTGCTGCCGAAACCGCATGTGCATAGCCTTCCTTCATTTTCTCCCTATCTTCTCCGGAAAAATGTCCCAGCACATACTCTGACAGATCCTGCCTCGGAGGCTTCTGCCCAACGCCTACCTTGATCCTTGGAAAAACCTGATCTCCTAAATGGGCAATGATATTCTTGATCCCATTGTGTCCCCCCGCACTTCCTTTTGCCCGAATCCGTATCTGTCCCGGATCTAAACTGATATCGTCATAAATAATAAGGAGTTCTTCCGTTTCATCTATCTTATAATAATCTACCAGACTTCGAATGCTCTCCCCACTTAGATTCATATATGTCTGCGGCTTAACCAGAAGTACTTTCTGTCCCGCTATGATTCCTTTTCCTATATAGGCTCTGTGTTTTTTTATGTCTACCGCTATATTATATTTTTCTGCTAGCGCATCTATTACTTCAAAACCGGCATTATGCCTAGTTCCTTCATATTCTCTTGTTGGATTTCCCAATCCTGCTATAATAAACATTTTCTATCACCTCTCACTTTACGGATACCATTTTACAGGATAGCCTCTTGTTTGTCACGTAAAGATACGAATATTTTTCTTTTCTCCGTCATACACTTATAAAAAAAGGATCCTGCTCTTTGACGTTCTTCTCCTGCAACGGATGACAGCCGCAGTACGAATTCCTCCGCTGCAGTACGATCTTTAAAGAGCATTGTTATGGCAGAAAATACCGTTTTCACTGTCATAAAAAAATACATTGGGAGGTTACTCTATGGGTTCCAAAACAAAAATCATCGTCCTGCATATGAAAGAAATCATCTATACCGTTGTCTTTGCGGCACTTGCCATTCTCTTGATCATCCTGCTTGTGGTCATGTTCAGACCGGATGGAAATGAAAAACATGCAGACGCGAAAAAATATACTCCGGGTATCTATACTTCTTCCCTCACTCTAAACAATACAAACCTGGAGGTAGAAGTATCCGTAGACGAATCTCGAATCAATTCCATTCGGTTCTCCAATCTGGATGAAGCAGTAGCGACGATGTTCCCTCTCATCCAGCCTGCCATAGAAGATATCGCAGAACAAATCTATGATACTCAATCTTTAGAAGACATCACACTTTCTAAAGATACACCGTATACCTCGCAGATCATACTGGATGCAATCAGTGAAGCCCTTGAAAAAGCCGCAGTCAGATAACTGCGGCCTTTCTTTTTTAACCTTCTACGATCAGATATTTTCCATCCGGAAGAGCAAAAACTTCAGATGCTTCCTCTAATTCTTCCTTGGACATTTCTTCCACATCAACTCCACTCTCTTCAAAGTATTCTTTTACTTCATCCAGAGAGTCTACAACCACTGCCATGCAGTCCTCCAGAAATGCCTCTGCCTCCTCTAGTGTCTCCGCAACAGGTTCGTCAAATAGCTGAGACTGCTTCTTCAAAAAAGTAAGCAAACATTCTTCATCATACTCATTCATACCCTTTTTCCTCCTTCTTCTCTATCAGCTGTACGATCTCATCCGGTGAACTGACAATGCAGCCGGCTCCGATTTTCTCTAATTCAGCTGCTCCTCGAAAGCCCCATGCCACTCCAACTGTCAGCATATGGGCCGCCCTGCCTGTGGCAATATCCACTTCCGAATCCCCGATATAGACCGTCTCCTCAGCCGCAGCTCCCAAACTTTCTGCTATCGCAAGCGCTGCAGAAGGATCCGGTTTTCTGGGAACCCCTTCCTTCTGCCCCTGAATCCAGTCAAACATTCCTTTTCCAAACAGCTCTTCGACAACTTTTCCAGTCTGGACATCCGGCTTGTTTGACAGTACGGCCAGTTTTATATTCCGGCTTTTAAGTGTATTAAGAAGTGTCTTTATTCCTTCATAAGGTATTACATGATATGTGCAGTTTGCGTCAAATATACGTCTGTAGCGTTCCATACCTTCCTCAATGCGCCCCTTTGCGCTCCCGCCGCCTGACTCGATGGCTTTTTCCATCAGTACTTTTGCTCCATTGCCGACAAATCTCCTGCACTGATCCTTTGTAATATAAGGCAGCCCCATCTCCTTTAACGTTTCATTCACCGAAAAAAGCAGTGACTCCAAAGTATCCGCCAGTGTCCCGTCTAAATCGAAAATACAAGCTTTGTACATCTTTTTCGTTCATCCCTTCTTTATCTTACTGACAATCTATGAATATCATAGTATGAAGTTTAGGAAATTTCAACTAAGAAAGAGACATTTTTTCTTCTTTTTTCTTTCGTACTACTCTTGCTACTTTCCTAAAAGATATTGCCGCATTATCTTCAGTGCATTTTTTTCCAGACGGCTTACCTGCGCCTGTGAAATTTTGATTTCTTCCGCCACCTCCATCTGTGTTTTTCCTTCAAAAAACCGCAAGGTGATGATATACCTTTCTCGCTCATTCAGACGCTCCATCGCCGCCTCTAACGACAGTTCTTCGATCCAGTTTTCTTCCTTATTCTTCTTATCACTTACCTGATCCATCACATACAGTGTATCCCCACCGTCGCTGTATACCGGTTCCTGCAGACTCATAGGCATCTGGATCGCATCCAGGGCAAAGACAATGTCCTCCTTAGATATTCCTATTTCATCTGCTATCTCCTGTACAGTAGGCTCTTTTAAATACTTCTTGATATATCCTTCCTTTGCATAAATCGCTTTATAGGCCGTATCCCGCAAGGAACGGCTTACCCGGATAGAATTATTATCCCGCAGATAACGCCGGATTTCCCCTATGATCATTGGCACCGCATAAGTAGAAAACTTTACCATCCTGTCTGGGTCAAAATGATCAACCGCTTTCATAAGTCCCACACAGCCGATCTGAAATAAATCGTCCGCATTTTCATTGCTGGCTGCAAATCTTTTGATCACGCTCAAGACCAACCTCAGATTCCCTTTGATATATTCTTCTCTCGCCTGTTCGTCACCCTCTTTGATGCGCACGAACAGAGCTTCTTTCTCTTCTTCCTTCAAAAGAGGCAGTCTGGATGTATTTACTCCGCATAATTCCACTTTATTTAACGCCATTTTAAGAATCCTCCTAGAAACATTTTCTAGTAAAATGATTCTCACTGCGGACGCAAGATATGCGGAAAGAAAGAAAATTTTATAAACTTTTAGTCCTTGACAAAAAAGAATGGTCTGTATTTCTTCCGAATAAAATATCCTTTTTTCGGCAGAAATACAGACCATCTATCTTTTTTTATTTTTCAGACACTTATTTTTTTCTATCCCATTTTTCTGCAAGATTCTGTATCTGACTTTCAAACCTTGCTGCGTCTTTGTTGGATAATCCTCTATTTCCTGCGATCACATCCAGCAAATGCCTTCCGGCTCTCAGCAGACGCTCATAAGCAGAATCTGACTTTCTCTGCTCTGCCTTCTTTTCCTTGACTGGGATCCGTACTCCTTCGTTTAAGATCTCGTTCGTAAGTAAATCTGCCTGCCCGCACGGATAAGGAGCCCATGCTTTTATTCCAAGTTCTTCTTCTATCGTACCGGCAAACTCTTCCGTCACTGTATCTTCTCCGTGGACAACAAACACGCGCTCGATCGGACTTCGAAAGCCTTTAAGCCAGGCAAGGAGTCCGTTTTTGTCCGCGTGACCGCTGACCCCGTGCAGACTTTCAATCCGGCACCGCACCTCTATTTCCTCTCCGAAGAGCTTCACATTTTTTTCTCCTTCCAACAGGCGGCGTCCTAATGTTCCATTTGCCTGATATCCCACAAACAGCACCGTACACTCCGGTCTCCACAGATTATGTTTCAGGTGATGACGGATCCTTCCTGCATCGCACATTCCGGACGCAGAAATAATCACTTTCGGCTTCTCTATAAAATTGATCATTTTAGAATCTTCACTCGTTGTAGAAACTTTAAGCCCCGGAAAAACGAGCGGATTCACTCCCGCATTGACCAATTCCATAGCCTCCGTATCAAAGCACTCCCGCATATTTCTTGTAAATACCTTTGTCGCCTCGATCGCAAGAGGACTGTCTAGATATACTTCAAAATCCGGAAATTCACTCAACAAATTATTTTCTTTGATCTCCCGGATAAAATACAGCATCTCCTGCGTCCTGCCTACAGCAAAAGAGGGAATCACCACATTGCCGCCCTTTTCGAATGTCTCTTTTAATATTCGAGTAAACTCTCCCACATAATCAATCTTTTCGGTTGTATGCAGCCTGTTCCCATAAGTAGATTCTACCACGACATAATCCGCGCTCTCTGTATACGCAGGATCTTTGATGATGGGCTGGTCGATATTGCCCACATCGCCTGAAAATACAATCTTCTTTGTTATATCCCCTTCTGTCGCCCACACTTCTATACTGGCAGAACCAAGCAGATGTCCCACATCCGTAAAACGCACCTGAATCCCATCACATACGGTGATCCGCTGTCCATATTGGCAGGGAACAAGCAATTCTATTGCATCCAAGGCATCCTGCATACAATAGATCGGTTCGTAGACAGGCGCACCTGAACGTTTCCCTTTTCTGTTCCGCCACTCTGCCTCAAATTCTTGGATATGCGCGCTGTCACGAAGCATGATGTTGCATAAGTCTGCTGTAGCAAACGTTGTGATGATCTGCCCTTTAAAACCATCTTTTACCAGTTTAGGCAGCATGCCGGAGTGATCGATATGTGCATGTGTCAAAAAGACATAATCGATATCCGACGCTTTCAGGGGAAGGCCCGGATTCTCATATAGATCCGGTCCCTGCTCCATCCCATAATCTATCAGGATGTTTTGTCCCGCCGCTTCAAGAAAATGACAGCTGCCCGTCACTTCATGGGCTGCTCCTATAAAGTGCAATTTCATAAGCTTCACCAACCCTTTTTTCTTATTGTATCACCTTTTTACGGGATATACACCCTTTTATTCAAACTTCACCAACTCTCTTTTGAGCCTCTGCATGATCTTCTTTTCCAAACGGGAAATATAGGACTGCGAAATTCCAAGCAGATCAGCCACTTCTTTTTGTGTCTTTTCTTTTCCTTCTGGATTATCCAGCCCAAACCGCATTTTAATGATCATTTTCTCCCGGCTGGACAACTTGTTGATCGCGCGGACCAATAACTTTCTCTCTGCTTCATTTTCCAGGTCTTTATAGATCGTATCTTCTTCTGTTCCTAATATATCTGAAAGCAGCAGTTCATTTCCATCCCAATCTACATTTAGAGGCTCGTCGATTGAAACTTCCAGTTTTGTTTTATTGTTCCTGCGCAGATACATCAGGATTTCATTTTCAATACACCGGGAGGCATACGTTGCCAGTTTGATTTTTTTCATCGGGTCAAAAGTGTTGATAGCTTTGATCAGGCCAATCGTCCCGATGGAGATCAAATCTTCCACGCCAACACCTGTATTATCAAATTTCTTTGCTATGTATACGACAAGACGCAGATTATGTTCGATCAGAAGCTTCTTCGCCTCTTGATCATATTCAGAACCTAATCTTTGTATAACCTCATTTTCCTTTTCTATATCCAACGGAGCAGGAAGCACTTCCGATCCACCGATATAGTGTATTTCTTTGCGGTTTGTAAATAAAAGACTTCGGAAATCCGGTATTACCTTTAATTTAAATTGCTGTGGTACAGCGACTTTTATAATCATCTTATATTCCTCCTAATATGTCAGGATTTAACAACATCTGATATTCATCCTGCTTATCTATTCTTTCTTCTCCAATCCCAAGTACTGGGTTTGACACCCACTTTTCTTCCTCTGCGCAAATACACATTTTGTCTATCTGAAAAGCAGGCATTACACTTTCTTTGCCTACACATCGGTATGGTATATAGTGAAACCCTTTCAACGGTTCTTCTCCGCACAGCTTTCTCGCGGCTTCTTTATCTATAATGCTTACGGATTTTCCAGTCACCGGATCTTCCAATGTATTCCCTGTATCTAGCAGAGCTTTAAATTCATGTTCTCCCGTATCCGTCTGTACGATCACCTTGCATATATTTTTTTGTTTTCTTTCCATCTTTCTCAACATTTCCCACCCCTTTACCAACAGACAATAACTGCCAGCAGCAACAAAGAAAAACAGGCTTGCCGTTCTCATATAAGGACGGAAAAAATGGAGGACTCCGCCGAACAAGAAAGAAAAAAGATATAAAAGACATATATTTTTAAACAGTGCCTTTATTCCTTTCATCTTGATACCCGTTTTCAGCATAACGGTATTCACCAGCATATGATAAAGTAAAAATTTAATAGTTCCTGGAAGCGGCAGGGAAATCACTATGCAGGTAAGAACGCTTCCCACCGCGCTTCCCCCAAAAATACGTCTATGTGTCGTTCCACTTTTACGTATTGTATGAATCGCAAGAAGAAGCAGGGAGTCCATCATAAAGTTTTCTAAAAATAACACGTCTATGTATACCTCATAGTACATGTTCCACCTTCTTTCTCCTTGGTACAAATCGATTTAGCACTCAAGCACTGCCTATTATAATCTTGTTCTTTTTGAAAATTTGTCAGATACTGACATAAGATATGGAATATATTTCGACAAAAAACAGCCTGTCCACTTTCTGGACAGGCTGTCTGCTTTATAGACTACTGTTTATTTCTTAAAGAAATCCGGTATTTTAATAGACTGCTCTTTTACATTACTAGACGGTGTCCTTGGCTGCTGCAAAGTCGGCATTGTACCGCCTGTTGTCCTTTTCGCAAAGCCTCCGGCAGTCCTTTCTCCGTCAGAAGTTCTTCCAAGCATATCGCCTGACGGCAGGATAGAGCCTACTTTCTGCTGTCCTTCCAATCTTGCCTTCAGCTTGGAAGCGCTCCCGCCCACATTATGTAATCCAGTAGCAATAACTGTAATCCTTGCTTCATCAGATTTTGTATCATCATACATAGCACCAAAAATGATATTTGCGCTCTCGCCGGCAAGCTCCTGTACATAATCTGCCGCGTCAGAAGCATCCATCAAAGTTATATCACCGGAAATATTGATGATCACATGGGAGGCGCCCTGGATCGTTGTCTCAAGCAGCGGACTTGCAACCGCCTGCTTTACCGCTTCCAGTGCTTTGTCATCTCCACGTCCTTCTCCGATACCGATATGTGCGATCCCCTTGTCCTTCATAACCGTCTGGATATCTGCAAAATCCAGATTGATAAGAGAAGGAACATTGATCAGATCTGTAATCCCCTGGATACCTTGCTGCAGTACCTCATCTGCTTTCTTTAGGGCTTCCGGCATGGTCGTCCTTCTGTCTACCACTTCCAATAACTTATCATTCGGGATAACGATGATCGTATCTACATTTTCTTTTAATCTGTCAATCCCTGAAAGCGCATTAGACATTCTCGTCTTGGATTCAAAGCGGAAAGGCTTTGTCACAACTCCGACCGTCAGTGCCCCCTGCTCTTTTGCGATCCGTGCTACGACAGGCGCCGCACCTGTACCTGTTCCGCCGCCCATGCCGCAGGTTACAAAGACCATATCCGCACCTTTTAATGCAGCAGATATCTCCTCTGCGCTTTCCTCTGCAGCTTTTTCGCCTACCTCCGGCTGTGCGCCTGCTCCAAGCCCTTTCGTAAGCTTCTCACCAATCTGCATTAGCGTAGGTGCCTTGCATAACTGCAGTGCCTGTTTATCTGTATTCACCGCTATAAATTCCACACCTGCAATCTGCTCGTCGATCATACGGTTTACCGCGTTATTTCCGCCGCCGCCGACACCGACAACGATAATTCTTGCAGCTGCTTCTGATTCATTCGTTTTAATTTCTAACAAGAGTATTTCCTCCTTTGTCGTCCTACTAATTTTTTATACATCCCTATATTGAACGATATAATCCAATAAGTATATAATATAGTTTTTTCAGCAAATAATCAATAGATTTTTTTGTATTTTCTTGCATTTTCACACACTTTTTATTCTCTTTTGCCTATTCTCCATCTGCTGCCTCCGGCACAAAACGGACCGCTGTATTGGACGTATCATAATTTTCCAGGTGGAGTGTCCCCGCCTGCTCTGGATATTGCTCCGCCAGTTTTGCAAGAATAGGGGAAATCTGGGCAATCTTGTCTTCATACTCTTTTTCGCCCAGCTGGACAATCACGATCCCAAATGTAAGCTGTATCTCCCCGTCAGGGCAAGAGATACTGTCCGGATCAAGTTTGTATTTTTCTAAATATTTAGAAACTTCTACAATTTTCTGAAAAATCTTTTTATCCGCTGCAGGAAGCGACTTCCCTATTTTTACTTTCGATACGTCCACTTCCATACCCTGTATATGCGGAACTCCTTCTATCACCCTTTTTGTGCGCAGACAGGCGATTCCTTCTTTATCAAAATACAGATACGCCTGATCGTAATCGATATATCCGATCATCGCCTTTTCCTTCACCCGCACCTGTATAGACCAGGGAGAACGAAAAGAAATTTTCAATTCCTCTATACCTGACGGCAGAGAGGCATCGGTAAAATTATATTTCAAAAAAAGATACAAAGAATTTACAGACAGTTTATCTTGTGAGATCCATGTGATGACGGAATTTTCTCCATAATAAGAATTCCCTGTCACCTGGATCTTCTTTGTCCTGAAACCAACCACCGCAATCACACTAAGCAGGAATACAACCAGAAAAATACTTAAAATCAGCCGGCTTGTTTTTCTTTTGCGTCGTTTTCTTTTCATCCAAATTCCTCCTTTATGTATATGCGGTTATTCTACCAGATTAGATACACTTAAGACAAGCCCCATTTCTAGAAGAAGAAACACGACTGAAGTTCCTCCATAACTGATAAACGGCAGTGTGATTCCTGTATTAGGAATGCTGTTTGTCACGACTGCAATATTTAAGATTACTTGGATCATCATATGTGCCATCGCCCCTGACGCGATCATCGCCCCCAACAAATCTTTCGCTCTAGTTGCTATGACAAAAAAACGCCAGATCAGAAGCAGGAACAGCAAAATAATAATGCTCGCTCCCACCATCCCCAATTCCTCACAGATGATCGAAAAGATCATATCATTCTGTGCTTCCGGGAGAAAACCTAATTTCTGCACACTCTGCCCAAGCCCTCTTCCGAACAAGCCTCCGCTTCCAATCGCATAAAGCCCCTGAAGTGTCTGGTATCCTTTCTCATATTGTTCAGGATTGCGCCAGATCGCAAGACGCTCCAACCGGTAACTTTCCAATGCCAAAAATACTGCCAGAAATACAACAGCTGCCACTCCCATCCAGATAAACTGTGCATATTTCGGACTCGCCACAAAAACTAAAACAACCGCGATCCCCAGAATGATGATCGCCGTGCTTAAATTACTGGCTCCTACCAGTCCCACGATCGGAAGTACCGGAAGCATGACTTTTACTAATGTCCCAAATGTGTCCATCTTTTTTATATTCTTTGTTATCAGACATGATAAAAATAAGATCACTGCCACTTTTGCAAATTCAGAAGGCTGAAAAGAAAGCGGGCCCAAAGACAGCCATCTTTTGGACCCGTTGTACTCATCTCCTACCAATATAACAGCAACGGAAAGAGCGATCGCCGACAAATATCCCAGACCAGCCAGGGGAATCCACTTATGATAATCAATCCTGGCAATACTAAACATACCTGCAATTCCAAGTAATGTAGCAAACCCCTGCTTTTTCAAATAATAAAAAGAATCTTGAAACTTTGTCTCGCCGTTGTATGCACTGGTACTGTAAAGCAAGATCAAACCAATGCCCGCCAGCAAGAGCACTACAACCAGCAGTGTGTCATCATACCGCCTCTTTTTTGCCGGACGCTCCAATAAAATTCACTCCTTATAACTGATTTACAAGTTCTTTGAATTTATCTCCGCGTTCCTCATAATTCTTAAACATTCCCCAGCTGGCACAGGCAGGGGACAGCAGTACTGCATCGCCGGGAACAGCCAGATCCCTGCACAGACAAAAAGCTTCCTCAAATGTATCTGCCAGTATAACATCTGTAAACCCAAGTTCTCCGGCTGTTTTTGCGATCTTTTCCTTAGTTGCGCCAATCAGGACTAATTTTTTCACCTTCCCGTCAAACGCCTGGATCCATTCTTCATAGGAAGACTCCTTATCATAACCGCCGCCGATAAGCAACGTTGGTCTTTTCATCGCCCGGATTCCTTTGATAGCCGCATCAGGATTCGTTCCCTTGGAGTCATTATAGTAGGCTACGCCCCCTTTTTCCGCAACAAACTCGATCCTGTGCTCTACTCCTTTGAATTTCTTTACTGACTTTTGTACACTTTCCAATGGGATCCCATAAGAAAGAGCCATAGCTGCCGCCGCCATTACATTTTCATAATTGTGGACTCCCAGAAGCTGCAGTTCATCCACATGGCAAAGCCTCTTTTTCTCTCCCAGATTTACAATGATCTGCCCCTCGTCTAAATATATGCCTCTTTTCAGTTTACGCTGGCTGCTGAAATATAGAACCTCAGCCTTTATACTTTCTCCGAATTTTCTCGTTGTCTCATCCTCAAAATTGAGTACACATACATCTTCTTCCGTCTGGTTCTTCGCGATATTTTTCTTTGCCGCGATGTAAGCCTCCATCGTGTGATGGCGATTCAAATGATCCGGAGTGATATTTAAAACAGCGCTCACCTTTGGCCGAAATGTATGTATCGTCTCCAGCTGAAAACTGCTCATCTCCGCTACGATCACAGAATCTTTTTTCGTCTTAAATACGATATCCGTATACGGATTCCCAATATTTCCTACAACAAACGTATTTCTGCCGGCATTTCGCATGATCTCGCCAAGCAGCGCTGTTGTCGTTGTCTTTCCATTTGTTCCTGTGATCGCAAGCACATCTCCTCTTCCAAAGACATACGCAAGTTCTATCTCACCCCATATAGGAATTTTTCTGTCTCTTATCCGATCTATGACCGGCAGATCAGTCGGTACACCGGGACTGATCACCATAAGATCCAGCTGCTCCAACACCTCTGGCATCAGCTCTCCTAACAAGACTTCTGCCTTTGCCATACATCCTTCTGAAAGTTTTCTTAAGATCTTCTCTTTTTCAAGCTTTGTATTGCCGTCATACAGGATCACTTCCGCTCCCAACTGCAAGAGAAGTCTGCCTGCAGCTATTCCGCTGATACCGGAACCAAACACAAGTACTTTTTTCCCTTTTATATCCATCTCTATACCCCCATCAGCGCGATCAGGCAGAGAATCGCCGTGACAATAGAAAATACTGCCACAACTCTTGTCTCTGACCATCCGCACAGTTCAAAATGATGATGAATCGGCGCCATTTTAAAGAAACGCTTTCCGCCTGTTTTCTTAAAATATGTTACTTGTATCATAACAGAAGCCACTTCCACCAGATAAATCAGTCCTACAATCATAATGTACAGCGGCATCTGCATCATGTACGCGGTTCCTGCCACAAATCCTCCCAGTGCCAGCGAACCCGTATCTCCCATGAATACCCGTGCCGGATATACATTAAAGAGAAGAAAACCAAGCAGCGCGCCCACGACTGCGCAGGTGATCGGCTCCACTCCGCTCTTTGTCCCTATGGCAACCACAGTAAAAAAAGTTGCTACCAAGACAGTCACACTGGATGCAAGACCATCTAATCCGTCTGTAAAATTTGTTCCGTTGACAGTGCCTATCACCGCCACAAACAAAAGCGGGATCGCCGCCCAGCCAATATCCAGATATTTTCCATCTGAAAAAGGGAGCAGAAGTGTCAGCGGTATATGGGCAATCTTTACGATATAATAAGCAAAGATCGCCGTCACCACGATCTGCAGCGCCATCTTTTGTTTGGGATAAAGTCCGTCTGACCGTTTCATCACGACTTTTAAGTAATCATCCAGAAAACCGATGATCCCAAATCCTACTGTCAGAAATAAAATCGGAATAATCTCACGGTACTCTTTCACATAAAACAGTGAAGTGATAACGACGCCCGCAAGGATGATGATCCCTCCCATCGTGGGCGTTCCTGCTTTTTTCAGATGGGACTGCACACCTTCCTCTCGCTCTGTCTGTCCCATTTTTAACTTTCTAAGGAAAGGAATTACTACAGGTCCCAATAACAGACTGACCGTAAAGGAGATCAGTACTGGAATGATTACATCATGACTCATAAATACACCTCTTTATCTCTTTTGTCTTTACAGGTTTACGCTCAAAATACCTCATACAGTATACAGCATAACCTATTCTTTTTCAATCCCCATATACGGCAGTACATTATCAAAAATATCTCGAAGAACCGGCGCCGCGATCGTTCCTCCATAATAAATCCCCTGGGGATCGTGTATCACGACCATCCCCAGCACTTGTGGATCTTCCGCGGGCGCGAAACCTATAAAAGAAGATATATATTTATTCGCACTTCTCGGCAGAGTCTGGGAAGTCGCCGTTTTCCCCCCGATAGAATATCCCTCGATATATGCGTTCTTTCCTGAGCCTTCCGCCACTACGGACTGCAAAAGCATCTGCATTGTTTCAGAAGTTTTCTTTGATACGATCCCCTGTTCTGTCTCATAAGAAAAACGTTCCTTTTCATTTCCGTCCCGGTCCAGCACTGCCATTCCCAGATGCGGCGTCACCCGCGTACCGCCATTTATCAGAGAACTGACCGTTGCAGCCATCTGGATCGGGGTGATCTGGAAAGACTGCCCAAAAGACATTGTGGCAAGTTCCACAGTACCGATATCCTCTTTTTTATGCATAATGGTTCCCGCCTCTCCCGGGAGATCTACATTGGTCAGATCCAGAAGTCCAAATTGCTCAAAATAGTCATAAAATTTTTCTGCACCAAGTCTAAGTCCTATATCTATAAATACCGGATTACAAGAGTTCTGTATACCTTCTACAAACGTTTCACTCCCATGTCCTCCCACCTTATGGCAGCGGATCTTTCTGTCTTCTACGATTCGATATCCCGGACAGGAAAAAGAATCCTCCAAAGACACAACCCCTTCCTCCAAACACGCCGACGCAGTGATGATCTTAAATGTCGAACCAGGCTCATATGTGTCATTGATACATCCATTTCTCCACATCTGATTCAGCGCATCCTGCAATTCTTCATCCGACAATGTCTTTTCATCCACACCTGTATTCAATGTATACGGATCATTCAAATTAAATTCCGGTACATTTACCATTGAGAGAATCTCTCCATTCTGCGGATTCATCAACAAAATTGATACGCGGTCCGCCTGCTTTTCTTCCATCACCTTAAGAGCCGCCTGTTCGCAGTATGACTGTATATTATAGTCCAGGCTGATCTGAAGTGTATCCCCCTGCACTGGTTCGATCCTATCCTCGGCAACTCCTTCCAGTTCGATTCCTCTTGCATCCGTCATGGTCAGGATCGTCCCATTTGTCCCCTTTAAATATTCCTCATATTTTACTTCCAGTCCAATGATTCCCTGATTGTCGCCTCCGGTAAATCCAAGCACTGTAGACCCCAATTCATTATACGGATAATATCGTTTATAATCCTCATCCACTTTTACGCCTGCCAGATTATAATTTCGTATCCTATCCCCAATCTCTTTTTCCACGTTTGTCTTAATTTTTTCCATGGAAGATACTTTTTTCACTTTTTCGCGCACCGTCTCTTCATCTAGGTTGAGTTCCTGTGCCAGCGTCTGCGTCACTAGATCTTCATCCTCTATCTGATTGTGTATCACAGAGATCGTACAGACTGTCTTATTTGTCGCTAAGACGATCCCGTTTCTGTCCAGTATCTCTCCTCTTGCCGCCTTGATCTCCCGCTCTCTTTCGTGCAGCGCTTTGGCCATTTCCTGATAATATTCTGCGTCAAATATCATCAGATATACCAATCTTGCGATCAATCCAAATAAAATACTGCATGCACAGAGAAAAACAATCAGGATTTTCTTTTTATTATATGTTTTGTTCTTCATAAAATAAATAACCTTACAAAAGAATCTTTCTAAAACATATTAATTCTTCTGCAAGGTTATTCATTTTCTTATGCGGCAGACAAATTATTCCGGTGGATCTGCCGCTGCCCAGTCATCTAGATCCGGCGTGTAGTTTTCATCTACATAAGCCCCGTCTTCATTGTCGTATGTCTCTTCATAATTTGCATCATAATCTGTATATTCGGAGGCAGCTTCTTCACTTTCTCCGGATGTATCCGCAGTACTCGTTTCCGCTGACTCTCCCTCGATCGTTGTAATATTCAGATAGGGAAATGCCTGGGACATGATATTTTGTGCCAGTTCCAATACAAGTGCACTGTTGTCCTGATTATCTACATTCGGTTCATCAATCACAACATATACAAGCACTTCTGGATTCTGCGCCGGCGCAAAGCCGACATAGGAAAGCAGATATTTCCCCGTATCTCTCGGCAATTTTTCCGCAGTTCCCGTTTTTGCGCCGATATCATATCCTTCCACATTTGCCGGTTTTCCCGTACCATATTCCATCGTCGCCTTCATATATTGCTTTAACTGTGCCGATGTATCCGCAGAAATCGTTTTGCGCAGCAAGACCGGATCTTTTGTCTCTATTACTTTGCCATTTTCATCCTGTATCTGTTTCACTACATGCGGTTCATAATAATAGCCCCCATTGACCAGAGAAGAAAATCCTGCCGCAAGCTGTGTCATCGTTACATTAAATGTCTGTCCGAAAGAATTCGTCGCCAGATCCGTGATCTGCATCGTATCCGCTGTATATAAAAGAGGCGCCGTAGACGCTTCTCCTGGAAGATCGATTCCCGTGTACTCACCAAAGCCAAATACTCTCTGATATTTTGTAAAATTTTCTATTCCGATAGAATCTGCTATGTGCATCAGAGCCACATTACAGGAATATGCGATCGCATCCTGCACAGACACAGTTCCATGTCCCGTCTTTAAGTGGCAGCTGATATCATAATCTCCGACATGAAGATATCCCCCGCATACATAGCTCTCATCACCGGTGATCGCCCCTGTTTCCAGACCTGTAGCCACCGTAAACGGTTTTATAGTGGAGCCGGGTTCAAATGTATCACTGACGCAGAAATTTCTCCACAATATATTCATCGCCTCGGTCTGTTCTTCTTCCGTCATCTGCTCCCATGCTTCTGCAGAATATAAAGAAGAAAGATCTCTTGGTTTATTGAGATCAAAATTCGGATAAGAGGCTTCTGCCAGGATTTCTCCTGTATTTGGATTCATGATGATGACCGCCGTATTTTTACTGCCCGTCTCCCCGTCTCCCGCATATTGCTCATTAAATTCCTGTATGCACTGCTCTACGATACTTTGCAGAGCAACATCAATGGTGGATACAACTGTATTTCCATTCTGCGGCGCCTTTACGGTTCCCTCTACAGAGGACTTGCCCGCAAAATATCCATATTCTCTGCCGTCAGTACCCTTGAGCACTTCATTATAGGCGCTCTCGATACCGATCGCCCCTTCATTTCCCGCCACGGTAAAGCCAATCACATCACTTGCCAATGTATTATATGGATACATGCGTTCATAATCATCCTCCAGCCATACTCCTTCTACATTCGGATACTTTTCTGTATCTTTCTCAATATCCTGAAACTTTTTTGCCGTCTCATATTCTATACCTTTTGCCAGTATCTCATATCGGCTGTCCGGACTTTCCTTGATCACTTCATCAACTGTATCCCCTTCGATTCCAAAGCAGTCTTTTAACACGGTTTTCGTCGGTTCCAGATATTCTTTTTTTGAAGTAAGTACCGCCACGTCCAAAATCACATTATACACACGCTCGCTGGTAGCCATCTTCGTACCGTTCCTGTCGACGATATCCCCTCTCTTATATGGGATCACCCGGCTGTCATACCCCTGCTGGTCGAGAACGATCTTCGTGTATCCGCTCCCCTTAGATGCATTGATGTATGTAATTCTTCCTATAAGAACAACAAAAGCCAGTATGATTGCCATAAACAACAGTACCAGCTTTTTTTGCATTCTTGTAGGAAATTTTTTTGTCAGAAATTCAAATCTGTTTTTACGTTTCGTTTTTCTAGCCATCTGCAAAATCCTTATTCTTTTACGTTCTTAGACTGTGCAAGCACTCCATCTTTGGGAATGTCACTGTACTGCTTCACGTAATCACTTGTCGGGCTGTCATATTCGATCACCGTTCCCTGTGCCGCATAAACCATCCCAAGTTCATTCATTGCTTTACTGCGCACTTCTTCTAAATTAACAGAATCTGTAGCTGCATTATAAGCTGTATCGTTCGCCTCTGTCAAGTCTGCAAGTTCCTGCTGCAATGCCGTGATATTCTCTGAACGGCTCACTATGTCTGACTGCAGCTGCAAATACAGCATACATACAAAGACTGCGCAAAATGCCGCTGCCACAAGAAATCCCACATACGCAGGGCTCATATTTAACGCTCTGTTTCTGTTTCTTTTTACCTGCCGGCTCGTCTTTCTTGTGCTTCCACTGTGCTCTCTTGTTTCTTTCTTTGGCAGAACTTCCGCCTGGCGCACGGTATTTCCATAGACATAGAATGCCCCCTGATTTCCGCCGGCATATCCATGATGTCTATAACTATTTGGTCTTCTTCTTACTGCCGCCATACGCGTCTGCCCCTTTCTTACTCTTTTCTGCCGGGCTCTCCCCTTCCCGACAGATTATATCTTAGATACTCCCAATACTTACGACCGCTCAAAAATACGAAGCTTTGCGCTTTTAGAACGGCTATTGCTCTCCATCTCTTCCACAGTCGGAAGGATAGGTTTTCTGGTCACCACTTTTCCCTTTGATACTTTCCCACAGACACAAACCGGAAAATGGCTCGGACAGGTACATGGATTTTCATTTTTTCTAAATGCACTCTTTACGATCCTGTCCTCCAATGAATGAAATGTGATGATACATATCCTTCCCCTTGGATTTAGCATATCGATCATTTCGTCCAATGAATCTTTTAAAACATCCAGTTCCCGGTTCAGTTCGATCCGGATTGCCTGGAATGTCCGCTTTGACGGATGGCCTCCTGTCTTTTGGATCTTCATCGGGATTGCCCTTCTGATCACTTCATTCAGCTGCCCCGTCGTTTCGATCGGATGTTTTTTACGCTCCTGAACAATATGTTTCGCAATGTTTTTTGCAAACTTGTCCTCCCCATAGTCACGTATCACCCGATACAACTCCATCTCACTGTAGTTGTTGACAATGTCTCTCGCCGTCCTTGCCTGCCTCTGGTCCATCCGCATATCAAGCGGTGCGTCCACACGATAAGAAAACCCCCTGTCAGCCGTGTCCAGCTGATAAGATGAGACTCCCAGATCCAATACAATTCCGTCTACCCTGTCAACTCCCAGTTCCCTAAGCCTTGACTTCAAATCACAATAATTACTTCTTACGATCGTGACTTTCTCCCCAAAGTCAGACAGCCGGGCTTTTGCCGCCTCGATTGCTGCGGCATCCTGGTCTATACCTATAAAACTCCCCTTGCTGCTCAAACGCCTGCACACTTCAAAGGCATGTCCGCCTCCGCCCAGTGTCGCGTCTACATACGTTCCGTCTGGCTTTACCGCCAGCCCTTCTACTGTTTCTTCAAGTAATACTGATGTGTGCTTGAATGCCATATTTTTCTCCCACCTTGTTTACTGCTTCCGATCAAATGCGGATTCCAATCGCTTCCATACGTTCTGCGATCGCGTCCAAATCTTCTTCACTGACTTGGCTTCTTTCTTCCCAAAGTGCTCTGTCCCAGATCTCCACGCGGTCCTGAACTCCCACTAAGACTACGTCTTTTTCCAGGTGTGCAGCTTTTCTTAAAGATGGTGGTACCAGCACTCTCCCCTGCTTATCAAAACTGCCCTCTGAGGCACTTCCGAAAAAGTAGCGCTTAAAGATTCTGGCATCTTTATTCATACGTGGCAAGGTTTCCAATTCAGCAACAAATTTGTTCCATTCTTCCTGTGAGTAGACAAAGAGACAGCCTTCCAAGCCATTACATATCACGAAACTCTCCCCCAGATCGTCCCGCAATTTGGCTGGGATGATCAATCGGCCTTTTTCATCAATGCTATGATTAAACTCCCCTAATAACATCTGGAACCCTTTCTCTTAAAGTGAGCCTCCACATTGCTCCCCACTTTGTACCACTGTCTACCACTTCTCACCACTTGACTCCATTGTAAACCACGCTCCTCCCTTTTTCAACCCCTTTTTGTGATTTTTTTGTTTCTTTCCTCGAAAAAAAGCAATAAAAAAATATCCTAAAAATCTTTTTATTTTCTCTTTATACAAGATATGGGATGCATGAAATTTCATGCATCCCATATCTTGTATATTCCTTAATCACATTTGATTCTTAGAATATTTTTCTCATTTTCTATTCAGCTGTACTTTCTGTCTCTGCAAGCCCGCTCAAATATGTATTGAGCGCATCGTAATTGATCTGTGCCACTGTTCTCTCTTTATTAGAATCATATATGTCATAAGCAGAATAACCTATCCATGCTACCAGAGCAAGCGCCGCCAAAGAAAGAACTGTCTTGCGCACGACCCTCATCATTCTCTGCTTCTTCATGATCTTTTTTCTGTTTGCCTTCTCCTGCTTATAACGCTCTACTTTCTCCTGGCTCATTTCTTGTTTACTCCTCCGTCGCTAGATTCTTTAGTTAGTTTACCACACTTCCCCACTGTTTGACAAGTAAGAGGGCATTCTGCAGTTCTATTATATTGCAGCCAGACTCCACTTCTGATCACAGGACAACGATCACACCTCCGTCATTGGCGTACATCGTACTGATCCCCGCTGTATCCACAATAAAACTGGATCTTACTTCTATCTTTTCCAAAAGCATATTTTTTACTTCTTCCGCTCTGCTTGGACAATTGCAGTGGGCGATCCCCAATATCTTATTTTTCGAGTCTGCACATTCTTTTGCAATCTGTTCTGCCATTTTTGCCAAGGCGCGCTTTATCCCTCTCGCCTGTCCTAATTGGCAGATCGTCCCCTCTGGTGTAGCGCCCATGACTGGTTTGATATTTAAGGCGCTTGCCACGATCGCCTTGATCCCTGTCAGCCGTCCATTTTTGCGCAGTGTTTCTAAATTTTCCAAAACAAAATACGTATGCTGACCTGCAATGTAGTTCTCCACTGTTCTGACGACTTCTTCAAACTCCATGCCCTGTTCTTCACATTCTCGGATCTTCATAGCGATCAACGTCTCTCCAACGGAAGCCGACCTAGAATTAAACACATGGATCTGTTTCTCCTCATTTCCTTCCATATAAAGTCTTTTTCCTAATTCTGCACTATTATAAGAACCGCTTAATTCAGACGAGAGAGTCACCACATACACTCTCTTCGTTTCTCCTTCATACCCTGCCATATATCTCTCAGGAGAAGGGCAGGATGACTTAGGACATTCCGGACTTTGCGCCACTTTTCTCAAAAAATCGGCCTGATCAAACGTCTCGTCATCTATAATATGTGCATCCCCCACCTGCATACTCAACGAGGCTGTTTCATAAATCCCGCTCATTTTCATCTCATCTGTAAGTTCACCGCAGCTGTCTACTATAATTTTATATTCCATCTTTAACCCTCCCGCACCGTGTTGCGCGTAGTATATTTCTATTATATGTAGTTTCGATTACTACATAATTCCATATCAATATAACACACTTTTTATACAATGAAAAGAGCTTTTTTAATCTTCTAGTTTAATTCTCCTGGATATTCCAAGAGCAATCCCCATCTCTGACATCAAGAACAATATAGATGTTCCCCCATAACTTATAAACGGCAGCGTGATGCCTGTTGTAGGAATCAGATTCGTGACGACCGCGATATTTAAGATCACCTGAAGCGCAATATGTACAAATATCCCGCTGGCGATCAGAGCGCCATATAAATCTGGAGCATTTCGTGCAATAAACATCAGACGATACAGCAGAAACGCAAATAAAAGAAGAATGACGATTGCGCCTAATACCCCCAGTTCCTCACAGATCACTGTCAGTATCATATCATTCTGTGCCTCCGGAATGACACCGAGCTTCTGCGTACTGTTACCCAGCCCTTTGCCGAAGAAGCCGCCCGAACCGATCGCATATAATCCCTGCATAACCTGAAAACCGCCTGTATCTGTATGATTCTCCGGATCCAGCCAAGTCAGGACACGGCGCAGACGGAAATTCTCACTGTTCACCAACGTCACAGACATCACCATGACCGCAACAGAAACGATCGCCGCAAAAACCGCTGCAAATGCTATAAATGGCTTTGTCCTGGGATGTGCGATAAAAATCAAAATACAGGAAATCGCCATTACAATGATCGCCGTACTTAGATTATCCGTCAAAAACATGACCCCACCTGCAGCCACCGCTCCAAAAGCAAAGACACGCAGCATTCCCGCGCCGGTACGGATCCTCTTTCCAAGCCTGCACAGTTCATATGAGATAAACAAGATCACTGCTATTTTTGTGATCTCCGAAGGCTGCAGCGTCATATTCCCCGGAAGCTGTATCCAACGTCTCGCACCATAAATCGTCACGCCAAGCGGCGTCTGCACCAACGCCATCAACACCATGGCAAATATATAGATTTCAAAAGAAAAAGCTCCATAAAAATGATAGTCGATCCTGGACACAAACAACATCCACACAAAACTGACTACACCGATAAATGCCTGTTTGGAAAAATAATACATATCATTTCCAAAATCAGCCTGTGCACTGTATGCACTGGTGCTGTAAAGCATCACCAGGCCAAAACACATAAGAAATACGATTGCCAAAAGGAGATCATAATCAAAATACTGCACCGCATTGGTATCTTTAATTTTTCTCCTAAATACGGTTCCCACCAGACTACTCTGTTTCTTTTTGACTCTTTTTTCTCGATGTACCTCCGGCTTTGGGACTGAAACTTCCCGCATACGTCTGGATACCGTCTGTCTGCCGACACTTCCCAAAGGCTGTTTATATGAAGATACATGGCGCATCGGCTGTGTATCTGTGGATACGCGGCGCACCGGCTGTGTATAGGAAACAGCGCGCAAAGGCTGTGTATCCCCCAGTGTCTTCTTCCCCCGCTTATCTTTACTCTGTCCCCGCCGTTTTACTGGCTGTACAGTTCTGCTTCTCATAGAATCTCCCCAATTATCTAACATTCATTTCCGGATGTACCGGCTTTCCATGCCCGAAAAATCTGTCGTACCATACAAGGAAAATATATACCGTCCAGATTTTTCTGCTGTTGTCTGTTTTCTCATTTACATGTTTTCCATTTTTATGATCATCCAGCATTTTTACAAGCAGCTCTGTATGGAAAAACTTTTTTGCCGCCTCTGACGTAAACATATCTTTTACCCGCTCATAATAAGTATCTTCTTTCAACCAGACACGGATCGGGATCGGAAAACCAAGCTTTTTCTTCTCTGCCGTTTTACTTCTGATCACTTTCTCTGCCGCGCCTCTTAAGGCTACTTTTGTCTTAGGCGCCCTCACTTTATATTCCAAAGGAAGTGTCTCTGCCAATTCCAGGACCTTTTTGTCCAGAAACGGCACTCTTACTTCTAGGGAATTCGCCATCCCCATCTTATCTCCTTTCATAAGAATATCATGTACCAGCCAAAGATGCATATCTACATACTGCATCTTTGTGACAGCATCCTTATCCTTTACCCGTTCATAGAGGGGGCGAGTCACCTTCATGATTCCGGGTTCACAACCCTTTTTCAAGATCTTATTGGCTTCTCTCTCCGTAAAAATATTGGTCGCATTGGCAAAATACCGCTCCTCCAACGTTTTGCCATGTCTGATCAAGAACCCTCTCCCTTTCATGCCTCTTGGCAGGCAGTACTCCGCAAATTTTCCAAGCAGACGGCGCAGCGCAAATGGAATTTTATTAAATCCGGTATGTTCCAAAGGTTCACAGTAAATATTGTAGCCGCCAAACAACTCGTCCGACCCTTCTCCAGAAAGAACAACTTTTACTTTCTTTGCCGCCTCTTCACTCAAGAAATACAAGGCAATTGCCGCCGGATCTGCCACAGGTTCATCCATATAATACTGAATATCTGAGAGCCTATCCCAGTATTCCTCCGGACTTATGACCTTTGCGTCATTTTTCATATGGATACTCTCCGCAAACTCCTTTGCATCTTGTATCTCACTGTATTTTCCCTCATCGAATCCCACAGTAAATGTATGATCCACCTGTCCTAGATAAGTCAGATAGCTGGAATCCACACCGCTGGAAAGATAAGAGGCGACTTCCACATCACTGATCTTATGCTTTTCTACTGATTCCTTCATCACTTTTTCTACTTCATCCACGACTTCTTCAAAGGATTTTTTGCAGTCTCCTGTAAAATGCGGTTCAAAATACCTCACAATACGCATCTCTCCATTTTCATAAGTCAAATAATGCCCCGGCTGCAGACAGAACACTCCTTTAAAAAAGGTTTCATTCGTAGGAACGAACTGAAAAGATAAATAGTTGCCAAGTGCCTCTTCATTAAACACCTTGTCAAACTTAGGATGCTCCATAAAAGACTTGATCTCTGAACCAAACAAAAGCGTCCCATTCATCTGCGCATAGTACAGAGGCTTGATCCCAAAAATATCTCTCGCCACAAATAATCTTTTTGCCTTTGTATCCCACACCGCGAACGCATACATGCCTCTTAGCCTATCCACGAGACGTTCGCCCCATTCTTCATATCCGTGGATCAATGTCTCTGAATCTGTATTTGACGCAAACACATGTCCTGTTTCTTCCAACTCTTTTCTTAATTCCTGATAATTGTATATCTCTCCGTTAAATACCAAGACCATACTTTTATCTTCATTGTACAGCGGCTGATCTCCCACAGCGGACAGATCGATGATACTCAGTCTGCGAAACCCAAGCGCCGCATCCGCGTCCACATATTTCCCCTCACTATCCGGGCCTCTGTGTATAATCGTATTCATCATATCTGTCAATATTTGTTCTCTATTTTCCGCTTCGCCAACAAAGCCCACAAAACCACACATCTGCTCTGCCTCCTTATAATCTCGCCAACATGTTTTCCTTATAATCTTAATTATTATAGCCTCTTTTATACGCAAAGACAACAAAGAATATAAAAAAGCCGCTCATCCGACAGATGCGCAGCTCTCTTTATCGGGGTGACAGGATTCGAACCTGCGACCTCACGGCCCCCAGCCGTGCGCTCTAACCAAACTGAGCCACACCCCGGCGACTTATTTATTATATACGACTTTTTCCAAAAAGTAAAGCGGAACCTTTTTTTCTTTGCCGCCATACTATAGTACTGTAAAATTTTTAGAAAAGGAGCACACGCAAATGGCGAATTGTCAAAACAATATGCGTTATGGACGGCAGCCTTCCATGCGCAGCCCGTATATGCAGAATCAAAATAACGGTTTCCGCCCCGTCCCCGAACCCGTAAATCACACTGCGCAGAACAGTCGTTTTTCTTCACATTGCCCCGGCCATTCTGTCGGTCACGCAGATACAATGCCTCTTGCTATGGCATATGTCCCCTGGCAAAAATGGCAGAATATCTATGATACCTGCAAAGCCTTTGAGCAGGGAACTATTTTTCAGGAGCTTGATAAACCATTCCATGGAAAAGGAGGATGCAGCCGATGAGCAGTCAACCTGGAAGAAATGAACTTCTTAACCATATCAATCAGGTCAGTTTTGCGGTAGATGATGTAAAGCTCTACCTGGATACCCATCCATGTGACGAGGAGGCGCTTTCCTATTTTCAGGAATACAGTCGTCAGCGCAGCCAGGCACTAAAGGAATATGCTTCACACTATGGACCATTGACTGTCGATACAGCCGGTGTTTCCTGTACAGACAGATGGAACTGGACAAATGAACCTTGGCCATGGCAGGAAGGAGGATGCTAATATGTGGAATTATGAAAAAAGATTGCAATATCCTGTAAAAATCACCCAGACCAATCCCAAAATCGCCCAGATCATCATCTCCCAGTTCGGCGGACCAGACGGTGAGTTGGCCGCATCTATGCGCTATCTATCACAACGTTATACCATGCCATATAAGGAAGTGACCGGAGTACTGACGGATATCGGTACAGAAGAACTGGCCCACATGGAAATGATCTGTGCGATCGTCTATCAACTTACAAAAGATCTGACACCTGAAGAAATCGAAAAATCCGGTTTTAGTGCCTATTATGTCGATCACACACTTGCTCTCTGGCCGCAGGCCGCAAGCGGTGCTCCATGGACTGCCACGTATTTTCAGTCCAAAGGGGATCCCATCACAGATCTGCATGAGGATATGGCAGCAGAGCAAAAAGCCCGTACAACATATGACAATATACTAAGGCTCGTAAAAGATCCGGAAATATGTGATCCTATCCGTTTTCTACGTGAACGCGAGATCGTGCATTATCAACGTTTTGGGGAAAGCCTGCGGATTGTACAGGAAAATCTAGACAGTAAAAATTTCTATGCTATTAACCCCGAATTCGATACACGGCAGAACTGCGGATGCAGATAAGGCAATCCTACAATTAACAATTGCCGCCCCCAGATCAAGGAGGCGGCAATGATCAAATATTTCACTCATCCTTTCTCTTATCTGAATAACCAATCAGAAAATCTGTTGTCACACCAAACATTTCTGCCAGCATCATAAGTACGTCAAACCCACATTCTCTCTTTCCATTCTCATAATTACCGATAGCCTGTCTGGTTACGCCAATACAATCTGCCAACATACTCTGGGAAAGCCCATATTCAAGCCTCAGCATTTTCAGCCTTTCCGCAAATATATTCTGCACGGCCGCACCTTATTTTCTATAGCTGCGAAGCTTTAGTCTCTGTTTAAGTTCTTTCGCTACTCGTTCTGTATAAGTGCAGCAGATCTCTTCCTCAAAATATAAGAGACGTTTCTTCGTATCAATCTTGCAGATCAGGTCTAGATTTGCCAATGTAGAGGCTCTTATCTTAAAAAATTCATCTGACAATTCTTTCTGCAGCGGTGTGATGTCGGCTCTGAGCTTTCCTTTCCCAGTTTTGGTGATAACTTCACAATAATGTGTGGACTTAAGCGTTTGAATGTAATAAATATCTTCCGTCCACACTTTCATCCACACTTTGTCTTTATCCAAAATATAGATATGTGTTTTCTTTTCCGTAGCTCTTTCCTCCCTCGATCATCTTTTTATGAAAAACACCACATAAACTTAATATACGATACTACATTTTCTTGCTGCAAGAAAGCCTTTTTCATCCTTTGTCGAAATTTGTCATAATTTACCACATTTATTTTCTTTACATTTCTTCCGTCTGTCCTATAGTAAAGGTTCTGTCCGCCGCGGCATGTACTCAGAATCCTAGTACCGATGGAATTTTACGAAAAACAAGTATTAGCAGCATAAAAATATTGCCCGGTATATACCGGGCAACACAAAAACTTTATATTTTTTATTTGTCTACTTGACGGGGCACACACCATGTTTCCGCAGCACATCCCCCTATGTTTATTTCGTTTTATTTTCTTCCTAATACAACATCCATTTCTTCTTCCGTGTATTCTCCATTGCTTTCCGGTATCTGCACAGTCAAAGTGACCTTGTCACCTTTCTCATAATACTGCAGTTCATTCTTTAGCGTCTCCATATTGGTAATCGCTGAACCATTGAGCCCTGTAATAATACTGCCTTTTGTCAGACCTGCCTGGGCAGCGCCGCCACCTTTTGCCACTTCTGATATATAGACGCCGACAGGCATATTAAACTGCTGTGCATACTCCTGCGTCACATCAAAGCCGGTAATGCCGATCACGCCCTGATCATCCTCATCTACTTTTGTCTTTGTTTCCTGATTCATAAGGTCTGTAATGATATCTGAAACATCACTGATCGGAATCGCATACCCTACGCCCTCTACTGTCTCTCCTACCAGTTTGGAAGAATTGATTCCGATCACTTCTCCACTTGCATTAACGAGGGCTCCGCCGCTGTTTCCCGGATTGATAGCCGCGTCTGTCTGGATTAATTTCACATCACTGTCCTGCTCTGCTTCTGTAATTTCTCCGTTCTCTGCGTCTGCTTGGGAACTGGATCGATCTGTCGCACTGATCACCCCAGTCGTGACAGACTGTCCGTATCCTAATGCATTTCCAATCGCGATCGCAGGTTCTCCTGCCTTCAACTTAGTAGAATCTCCCAGTTTTGCGACGGCTATCTCCTCTTTTGTCTCATCTGATATAGAAGACAAAGGAACTGCGATCACCGCCAGATCATGCGCCGCATCTGTCCCTTTCAGAGCCGCCTCCACACTGGTATTGTCATGAAATGTAACCGTCAGCGTATCGCTGCCTTCTATCACATGATTATTCGTAACGATCAAAAGTTCCTCATCATTCTGCGCAATGATGATTCCGGTCCCTGCGCTCTCACTGTTCTGCTCATAAACACCGCCAAAAAAATCCTGCACTTGCTGTACGCTCATATTAGTAATTGACACAACAGACGGCATAACTTCATCTACAATCGCTGAAACGTCTGACGTCACAACACTGGAAGTCTGCGTCAGAGACGCATTATTTTTGATCTGTCCAGACGAAGTGCGCACACTCTTTTCGGAAGCCTGGTTCCATCTAAATATCTTATTTCCCACGATATTTGCCGATATGAACGTGGCGCTTGACACTAATCCAAACAAAAGCGCAAGTCCCGTTACTGCTATCGCTTTCGGCATTTTCTTTTTTTTCTTTTTATTTTCACCTGGCTGCTGGTTTCCCGGCTGTCCTTGCGGATTATAATAATTATATTGATTTTCCATAAGAATTTCCTTCCTTTCTTTCATCTATACCCCTATCATAACCGCCTTTTGTGTCAAATCTGTGTTTAATTATTTAACAAACTCTGAAAAGCCCACAAAATGGGAATACCCTCTCTTCGATATCCCCATTTTATATGATACACATACTTTTTTATTCTACTGTCACTGATTTAGCTAAATTTCTTGGTTTATCGACATCGCATCCTCTTCCTACGGAAATATAATAAGCGAACAACTGAAGCGGTATGATGGCAAGAGAATTCGCGAAAAACTTATTCGTTTCCGGAATATAGATCACATAATCTGCCGCACGCTCCACCTCGTCATTTCCTTCATTCGTCACTGCCAGCACGAATGCGCCCCGCGTACTTACCTCAACCATATTGCTGATCATTTTTTTATACAGATCTTTCTGTGTCAGTACTGCTGCTACTAATGTTCCCTCTTCTATCAGTGATATTGTCCCATGCTTTAATTCGCCTGCAGCATATGCTTCCGAATGGATATAGGATATTTCCTTCAATTTCAAAGATCCTTCCATAGAAATCGCATAGTCGATCCCTCTTCCAATGAAAAATACTTCATGAGCTGCCAAATATCGGTTTGCAAATTTTTGTATTTTCATCTTATTATTTAATAGCATCTCCACCTGCTCAGGAAGCCGTTTTAAATCTTCTATATACATCTTCACCTGCTCTTCTGTCACATTCCCCTTTGCCTTCGCAAACTTGATTGCCAGAAGATACAGTGCGATCAACTGACTGGAATATGCTTTCGTAGTAGCAACAGCAATTTCCGGTCCTGCCCAAGTGTACATAACATTGTCAGCCTCCCTGGCGATCGAACTGCCTACGACATTTACGATACCAAGCACTTTTGCCCCTCTTTCTTTTGATTCTCGGAGCGCTGCAAGGGAATCTGCCGTCTCTCCTGACTGGCTGATGACAATAACAAGCGTTCCTTCTTCCAGAATCGGGTCACGATATCTAAATTCTGACGCCAGATCTACCTCCACTGGTATTCTCGCCATACCTTCAAACACATATTTGCCTGTTACGCCTGCATGATAAGCTGAACCACAGGCAACAATCATGATTTTTCTGATTGCCCGTATTTCCTCATCTGACATATTTAATTCATCGATCACGATTTCATTGTTCTTCACTCTTGGCGAGAAAGTATCCGTGATCGCTTTTGGCTGTTCATACATTTCCTTCAGCATAAAATGCTCATATCCGCCCTTCTCGGCGGCATCCACATCCCATTCGATATGGGTAGGCACTTTCTCGATCTGCTCTTCATCCACATTGAAAAACTCCATCGTATCTTTTTCCATGCGCACGATCTCTTCATTTTCGATAAAATATACATCTCTCGTATATTTCAGTACCGCCGGCACATCAGATGCTATAATGCATCCATCCTTCGTATGGCCAACGATCAATGGACTGTCTTTTCGCACAGAATATAACTCGCCGGGAAAATCTTTAAAAATAATCCCCAGTGCATAAGACCCTTCCATACGATGCATAACTTTGGTGATGGCACGCAAAGGGTTCCCGTCATAATAATAATCCAATAAATGCGCGATCACTTCTGTATCTGTATCTGATATAAATTCATAACCCTTGCTAGTCAGTTTTTTCTTCAATTTCAAATAGTTCTCAATGATCCCATTATGTACTACCGCAATACTCCCGCTCTTATTCAAATGAGGATGCGCATTTAAGTCAGAAGGCTCTCCATGTGTCGCCCATCTCGTATGGCCGATCCCCATCACTCCCGGAAGCGTCTCTCCATCATGGGTCAATTCTTCCAGCACCTTCAGCCTGCCTTTCGCCTTTGTCATATTAATATTGTTTCCGTCAAACACTGCGATTCCTGCCGAATCATACCCTCTATATTCCAGTTTTGACAATCCATCCAGCAGTATAGGCGCCGCCTGTCTGTCTCCAATGTATCCAACGATACCACACATAAGTCCTTGCTCCCTTCGCATATTCATAATTTCATTATGGGACATATTGTAACAAATTTTGTAACAATTGTAAATCAAAAAAACAAAGCAACTCAGGATATTCTCATATCCAGCCGCTTTGTCTTTTCTTAATTGTTAAATATTAATTACAAATCTATGAAATCTATATCATAGTCATCTTCCTTATCAGAACGGTTTTTTCTCCCCTGTCCTTTTCTGCTTGTTCTGCTTACTTCTTCTTCATATTCATCGTCAAATTCGTCTTCCTCGTCATAGTACTCATCCTCATATGCATCGTCTTCGTACTCGTCATCATAGTACTCGTCATCATATTCGTCTTCGTACTCATCTTCGTCTTCATAACCGACAAATTGCTTTCTGGATCTGTCCGTTGTCTGCGCTTTCTCCTGCCTTTCATCCTCTAGTGGAATATCATATTCTTCATACAAGTCGTCCAGTTCCTGATTGCGATGGAAAACTTTGATTGCCAGAACAATAACCAAGATCAGAAGCAGCAATACTAACACAGTTCCTGCAGCCATTGCAAGCAGCAGATGTTTGGCAACAAAATCTTTTACTTTACCCAGGAAAGAGTTATCCACTTTTTCTTCTGTCACTTCCGGCGCCTCAAAATTCTGATACGTCTCATCCTCTATATCATATTGATACAAGCCCTTTTCCCCAGTCCGCGTATTCAGCGCATAAATAATATAATATCGGCTGCTGCTCGCCGCATCGTTCCAAGTAGGAAAAGTCTGATCCAACACCATCAATTCTGTCTCCTGATATGCTTTTGGCAAAGAGACTGCCTTGGGATCATTGAGCAGGATGATCGATGTCGTATCGGAAATCGCGATCTCCACATAGGGAGAGAAGGTCGCGTCTTCCTCATTATAAAGGAAAAAACTCCCCACGCCTGACGCATCGACCAAATATCCAAGATAAACGCCGCCTTCACTGCAGACAAATTTCCTATCTGCCCCATTAAAGGTCAGCTTTGTTTCTGTATATCCTTCCGGAATATCAGATGAAGTAAATGCTTCTGAAAAGCTATATTCTGTCCCGTCCACTGTTACTTTTATATCTGTCGCTGCTGCCGTTTGGGCTGAAGCCGAACCTTCTATAGAGGTACTTCCATCATCTGCCGCATCGACTTTCACTGCCGAAGATCCTTCCGCCAGATTCAAAGTCTCGTCTGAATATAAATAGGCCGTATAACTGTCTATCGTGACAGACGTATCTCCGGCCTTGAGCGCTTTGAACTCCAATGTCGTCCTAAGTTCTGTCTCGCTGCCTGTACCGCTTCCCGTATACCGCAATTTCCCAGAACCGTCTGTCTGTACTCCCGCTCCGCTGACAAACTCCAGCGCAGCAGTATCATAGCTAATCGTCACATCCGCGTCACCCAGTGCCGCGCCGCCCGCTTCTATTGCCATATCTATACTTACATTCTCCCCCACCTTAGTCGTTGGATCAGAAAATGTAAGAGAACCTTCTGCCGCGTCTACGTGTATATATGCAAATGGCAGTGCAAGACATACAGATAATAAAACAGCGACTGCTTTCTTCAATACTTTCATGTAGAATTCCTCTCTTTTGTGTTTAATCTCGTTTCATCACCCTATACGGTATGTACCGACTCTTTTACTATCATACACTTTTTATAAGAAAATGTCTATGTTTATTCATCTTTGTATGCAGAATCTTCCTCTTCTTTCCGCCTTGCCGACACCACGCCGATCACAAGTACGGTCATAACGATCAATACTGCGCTTGCGATCCCTGCCACTCCTATTATGCCAAGGATCCCACTGATATTGGAATCTTTTGTAACTGGCACTTCCGCATTTTTATCCACCCTTTGTTTCGTTTTACTCTGCCCATCTTGTCTTGATTTTGTCTTTGCCTCTCCTGTGGCAGAAGCTTTCTGCTCACTGCTCGGCTTTGTCTGAGATGAACTGCCGCTCACGCCTTGTTCTTCCCCTTTCTGAAATACCGGGGGCTGCGTGTTCCCACCCGTTCCGTCAGTCGATGGCGTGGATGGTATATTTTCAGGTGTTCCTGTTCCGTCAGTGGATGGTATATTTTCGGGGGCTCCTGTTCCGTCAGTGGATGAGCCCGCTTCTCCCACCGTCTCATCCTGCGGTTGATCTATATTTTGCACTCCCTTTATGACTGCTTCCTGACTGCTCATTGTCAGCAGTACTTCATCTACTGTCACTACTTTTGCTTCCGATACACCGATAGAATGTTCTCCTGCTTTTAATACTTTGAACGTAAGATCTGCCTGTACCTCTTTTGCTTCTGTATCCAATACGCCTTCCAGATTTACAATTCCTGCCTTTCCAGCTGCCAGATCCTCCGATACAAATTCCAGACATTCCGGATCATATATGAAGCTGACAGAATATTTGCTGATCAAGGCCTCTTCACTGCTGACTACGGCCTTTACAGAAACCGTATCTCCCACTTTCGCCTCGCCGTCGGTCAGCGCTATATTTCCGCTGATATTTTCCTTTCCGTCATTTCCTGTATTCGGATTATTTTCTTCTGCACTGCCATTTCCGCTTGTCTCACCATCCGGATTCTTTTCTCCCTCCGGCTTTGTCTGGTCTTCCCGGACAGGAGGCTCATTTCCCGTAGGCTGTACGCAGGCTGTCTCCGGCATGTTTTCATATACCGGGATCTTAAATGTAAGATTTCCTGTCCGAAAAGCCGCCGTATAGGCCTCTGACATAATACTGCCTTCTGAAGCGCTCCCTGCTACATTAGCCATGTATTGATGATTGTAAAGATTATCACCCTGCACATTAAATTTCTTCAAATATAATGTATCCTGTCCCTTGTTTACATAATTTTCTCCATAATGCAGGGCGCCGCCCAGGATAGACTTTATTCTTGCGTCCCATGGCCGATCATAACTAACCGCGCCTGCGCCGGATCCTTTTGCAAACCACAAGCCTCTTTCTACCGCGGACATAGAAGCTGTCTTATACGCTCCGATATTAAAATAATTATAATATCCTTCATACCCTGCTACCGTCCCGGAAATCGAATCACCGGTACCGGCTCTGCCTTGCTCCATAATGATCATAGAAGCCAGGACATAAGGATTCACATTAGAGACTTCCGCGGCCTGAATCAAAGCAGCAGAATACGACTGTGTCCCATTCTCCTCATATGTCCCTGCCAGGAACGAATCTGCGGTCATATTTTCGATGCCTTCTTTTGTCTCCGTCTGCGGATCATAACTCTGCTTTAAAAACTGGAACACAGAATCTTCACCCAAAAAATTCCGAGGATCCATATAATACCCTATAATCTCCGGAGAGGCTGCCACCCATCCGCCGCTGTCAAATTCTGCCCACTCACCGGTATCCCAGTCATACGCCTGGTCATCTGTAGATTTCCATGAACTAATACTGGAAGCCGGCACCAGATTCTTTCCGATTATACTCTCCGCCTGCAGCGCTTCTGCCCATTCAAGCCCTGTATGCTGCGCCTCAAAGATCCAGTTTGGATATACTTCATGTAATCTTCTCAATTCAATTTTATAACTTTCCGGAAAACCCTGCTCTGTCAGATAAGACTCAAAATCCACTGCCGTGTACGGATCCGTTCCTTCTATAGGATCCGCTGCTTTGACAGGCATACTTACAAGAGCATTGCCAAGCGCCATTGAGCAGCACAACAATGCAATAGACATTCTTCTTTTCATTTCATCACCCCTGTTTATTCTTTTATTTACACTTCCCTGCTTGTTTCTACAAATCTCCCCACGATATTTGTACGCAAATTATAACCCATTTTACAGAAAAAGACAACGTTTTTATTGTGATCCCATTTTTATTATTACTCCTAAATATAAAAAGCCAGACGACCACGTTTGCGGTCTTCTGACTTTTCTTTTTATCCTATATTTGCACTTTCGTCATCCTGTTGTGCCGTCTCCTGTATTGGTTCCGTCTCCCGTATTGCCGTCTCCTGATGTGCCGCCGTCTGTATTTCCTGTGCCGCCTGTATCTTGTGAACCGTCCTCTGTAGGCGGCGCTTCCGGCGGCGCCGGCTCTATCGGCTCTGTTGTCCCCGACGTATTTGGATCCACATAATCCTCTGAAATATCAGAACTACTGTCATCCTGCACATATTGACTTTCTACAGAATCTGTTCCTGTATCGCCGGTATTCGACGCACTGCCCGCAGAACTTACTTTATAAGCAATATTCGCGCTCAGTGTATTGACCGTAGACGACGGTGTATACCCGGTCGTGCCAAACAAGAACTCATGAAGTTTGGATACATTGCTCGCTAGATCCTGCGGAATCACGACACTTCCCAATTCCGAAAGCGTGTCCGTTGTCAGATCGATCGGGAAGCCTGTATTTCCCGCCAATTTATAGTCTTTATATGCTTTTGCATAATTTAAGATCTCAGGCAGAGTAAAGCTGGTAGAAATCTGTGGAAATACTTCATCAATAATTTTATTTAAAGTTCCAAGATCTGTTTTTGTCGCCTTTTCTACAATTTTCTCGATCACAAGTCTCTGACGCTCTGTCCGAGTAAAATCTCCGCCTTCCGTAGAACGGATCCGCGCATACGTCGTCGCCTGCGCTCCATCCAGGACCATATGTCCGCCATAATCCAGAAAATGTGCTTCTTTCCCGGCTGAGTCAGCAGTCTCCTGCAGATATTCACTGATATAGTACGCTTCTTCATCTGTAATATCCATTTCAAGACCGCCCAGGAGATCTATCGCGTCTGCTATAGCTCCGAAATCCACAGTCACATAATCCTGGATGTCCAGATCCAAATTCATATTCAGCATATTTACCGCCATAGTAGGACCACCGAAACTATATGCCGCATTGCACTTTTGATAAGTCCCTTCTGACAGATCCAAAAGCGTATCCCGATAGATTGAAGCCATCTTGATCTCTTTTGTCTCATTATTTAAGCTTGCTACGATGATGCAATCGGTACGATTTCCTTCCCCTAAGTTTCCGTCACGGGAATCCACACCGAACAAGGCTACATTTGTATACCCTTCTCCCAGATCGATATTTTCCTGTACCTCTTTGTTGATGATCAAATCTTCCGCTTTGATCTTCTGTGTATCGACTTTATTCCATTTTGCCGCCACATAGGTCACTGCTGTTGCCAACAGACAGACAAAAACCCCGGCAAAGCATAGCAAAACCTTCTGCCAGGTACGCATTCTCGTAAACCAATTTCCTCTTTTTCTGCGGGCAAGTTTTCTGCCGCGCCTTCTTACATTTTTGGACATACAATTCCTCTCTTTGTAAATTTTGATTTATATTTTCTTACTGTATACACTCTATTTTTCATCTGTTTATCATAGTACAACAAAGAAAAAAAAGATTCAACTATTTTCATAGAATTCCTATACGGTCTGTCATATAACATCCCACTTTCATGCCGGGCGTTTTTCCAGAAAAATTTTTCTTGTCACAAAATTATACACCATAACGATCGCCGTTACGATGATTTTAGCAAACATATAAAATACATGCAGGACTTCTGCAAAGATCCAGAGGAAAAGCTGATTGAGCCCCAGTCCGATCACACTAAGAGTCACAAACCACAAAAATTCCTTTTTCTTATCTTCCTGCCTGCCAGCATCAAACACCCATTTTACACTTAGGATATAATTATATATCACTGACACAGTAAAAGAGATTCCCCCTGACAGAAGATAATGGATGCCGCAGAATTCTGTCAATATAAGCAAAATTCCATAATCGATCAAAAAAGCGCTTCCGCCTACGATTCCAAATTTTACGATCTGTGCCGCCAGTTTTTTCATTCTTCCTCTCCGACCTTCCCCGTTTCCACTCTTTCCCGTATCCTCTGCTCGATCTCTATCTGGTTCAAAAGTATCTCATATAATTGCCGATGCTTTTTTACGATCACTGTCAAAATGATCCCGCACACCCACAAAAGCATTCCCATCACCGCAATGATCCCAGATACGATCAACGTAGGGAACCGTTGTACCAGTCCTGTATGCAAAAACTCTATCAATACCGGAATAAACAGACCTGCCGCCAGCAGCCATAACACTGCCGCAATGCAGGAAAAAAACGCAAACGGCCTGTACTCCCGAAATAGAGTCGCTATCGTAGACAACACTTTTATCCCATCCGCAAACGTATTTAACTTCGACTCACTGCCATCCGGCCTGTCTCTGTACATAATCGGGATCTCTTCCAACAGGAAATTTTTATCCACCGCATGGATCGTCATTTCCGTCTCTATCTCAAACCCTTTTGACAAAACAGGAAAAGATTTTACAAAACGTCTGCTAAACGCCCTGTATCCTGTCATAATATCATGCACTTCATTGCCAAACAGTTTATTGATAAAGAAACGTACCATTTTATTGCCCAAATTATGAAAAGGTCTTTTGTTCTCTGTAAAATAGGTAGACGACAGCCTGTCTCCGATCACCATATCTACCCCCCAATACAAGCTTCACCATATCTTTTGCATGTTCTGCCGGATATGTATCATCTCCGTCTGCCATGATATAGCAGTCCGCGTCAATATCCCGGAACATACTGCGGATCACATTTCCTTTTCCCTGGCGGTATTCGTATCTTACAACAGCGCCCGCTTGTCTGGCGATTTCATCCGTGTGATCGGAAGAATTATTATCATACACATAGACGACCGCTTCCGGCAGGACTGCTTTAAAATCTTCTACCACTTTCCGGATCGTCACACTTTCATTATAACATGGTATCAATACTGCTATCTTCTGCATATTCCCTCCTCATTTTCTTTTCACAGACGATCGCGATAAATAACGGCATCGCTGTGACCATTGCATAGCTATATCTAAATTCCGCCTGTACCGGCGTAGCGATAAACAAAGATATAAGAATCGCAACCATAGGCAGAAACGGCAGGATCGACTTTCCCTTCCTGACCGCAGCGCCGATCAACACAAACAACAGCCATGTATAAAAGCCGATACTCCACAGGAGCCCCAGAACCGGTATGCCCCTATATATATATTCCCATACTCCCAGTATTTTTACGACAGGCTCAGGAAGTTTCGGATCCCGATACATCCCCCAATCATTTTCTTTCATCATCGTTGTCGTGACCCAGTACTGTACATCCGGATACCAGTATCCTTTTGTCTGGTCAATCTGTGCTTTAAGATAGGTAGAGGGATGGGAGAACCCCAATTCCAGCCATAGCCGGAAATAGTCACCTTTGTGCTCTTTTATATATTCCTGGTCGCCGGTCTGCCTCACTAGCGTTTTTATAGGATCCGAAATCGTCGGATCATACACTTCCTTAATCTGCCCGACATCCACGGCCTTTTCCAACAGTTCATACTGTTCCTTCTTCAGTTCTCCGCCATCCGCGATGACTCTGGCGATATGCTGTGCCGGAACAGATAAAGATTCGATCACATCCGGAGGAACTACATGATACTGCTCTAGGACAGGCCCCTTATAAACTGAAGCCAGCAGAACTGCCAGCATGCATAACAACAGAATTCTTTTTCGTCTGCCCTTGAACAGCCAGATAAAAAACGGGATACACAAAAGATATGCATAATATCCATTGCTTCTCAATATACAGAGCAGCACACCTGTTATAAAAAACAACATATATTTGCCCGCTCCTTTTTCCCCCTCTTTTTCTCTGCATATTTTCCATATGGACAGAGAAAACAAGAGTACGACCGCCCCGAGCAGTACATCTTTCCATAACGTCACTGCATAAAATGCATTGACAGGAAAAAGCGCAAAATAGGCAAGACAGCCTAAAATAAAATATGGATGCAGCTTCTCCTTATAAAATGTCAATAAAAGGTAGGCATAGGTACCTGCCATCACACACATCTGCATGAAAACACAGACAGCCACACCTGCGTTCGGCGTATGAAACAAAGAAAAACCAAGTACATAAAACAGCCTGTGCAACATCGTATGGATCCAGGGCTGATGGTTGCTGTAAGAGCGCAGTCCCAGCGCCTGAGCCAGCTGCCACTCTGCATCATCTGTGATGATCCCCGGATAATAGGCTAGAAAATACGGAAGCCAGCATACCATACAAATGACAAACGCACCTGCAAAAAACATCCAGGGCTTTATTTTCCCTTCTCTTTCTTTATATAATTCCACAGACAGCAGCTTATGAAAAAGCAGACTTAACACACGATAGAGCAGCAAATACAGCCCATATACCGTGATCATATACTGTACGATCTTTTTCACACCGCTCAGCTGATAGGCTTCATAGTTTCCCGCCACCCACAAAACAGAAAAAATGGCAGAAAGGATACCGACGATCCAACATTCTACTTTATCTTGTGCCGGTGTCTTTGTCTGTAAAAGACAATATACACCTACTAAAAGCAGCACAGTAAAAATATTCGATGTCCGCAGCTGTAATGTCCAGATCAGCGCCGCTGTGATCACCAGTACCTGTATATAAATATTTTTTGTCACCGTCTTGATCTTCTTCATTTTCCCCTCTCACCTATTTCTACATATACCTTTCACTCTTGCCAGCAGTTCTTTAAACTCTTTCGGTTCCGCCAGATAATTCACAGCCACGATCCCTGCGACCGATGCACTTCCCATTCCTACAGCATAGACAAACCAGACAAAAAAAGAAGTCATCTCCTGCGGAATCAAAAGAAGTCCAAGCCACATCAATACGCCTGCCGCAAGCCCGTTTCTAAAAATACGGATGAACGATCGTTTCCCGGAACCTTTTATAAGATATTTATTGTTATATAATACAATATCACAGGACCGGTATCCGTAGGAACACACAGCACCCATCAGCACACCTGCCATTCCAAATTTCCAGACCAGAGACAGCGATACTACAAGATGAAGCACCGCTTCCAGGATTGCCTGCCGCCTCGTCTCTTTATAATGACCGGCCGCGCAGATGATCGTAAGCCCCGGTATTCTTACATTCTGCATGAGCACGATAAGCGTAAATAAAACAGCTAACACCGGACGTACATAGGAAACATCTTCCAAATTGATCGTATAAATCCGAATAAACGGAAGGATCAGCACACCCATGCAGGCGATCACAATAAACAAAATCACCATATACATGTATTCATAACTAGAATAACTTTTCTTTAAGACCGCATCTTCTTTCTTAGCGATCACTTCCCCGAAGCCCGCAGTCAAACCATTGGAAAAAGAGGTCATTAACTGATTCACTGCGTTAACTACCAACATATATGTTCCGTATACACTGACTTCCAGCAAGGACCTGCTGCCTAGGCAGATTGTCAGGATCGCTGTATCGGTATTGTTTACGATGATCCCTACGACCTGATGTAATAAAGCTGCGTTTTTTTGATTCAAAGCTTCTTCTATCGGCTCGGCATGGAAATTCAGTTCCGGATGTCTGCGCTTTGCATACGTCCTGACCAAAATCAGGCGAAGCATATATACCCCTGTAGCCACTGCTTTTACCGCCAGGACACTGGCACCCATATAGATCAGCACGATAGAAACTGCCATATTCACGATCGTACCAGCCGCCTGTATCAGCGCAACCACATACCCTTCCTGGTTTGCCATTAAAAGCGCCCTGTATTTTCCCAGGAAAAAATAGTCCACAAGCGTACTGCTCGCCAATACAAAGACCATCCCACGAACAAGTCCCGTATCTAACTGCCGAGAGATCAAAAACGGATACACATATACTAAGACCAATACAAGCCCCAGGAATAACATACCCGAACGATTGTAAAAACGCCTTGAAGCAGAAAGGATCCCATTCACCTCATCTGTGCGCTTTAGAGCCAACGGATTATAAAGCGCGACCACTGTGGCCGTCCCCACACCGGCCTCTGCCAGTCCCAAATACATTAAAAACTGATTGACAGATGTGATCATGCCGTTGATGCTGGAGCCATATGCTTCCAGGATAAAACGCGGCAGTATGATCCCTGACAAGAACACGATCACCTGTAAAAACAGATTTGCCGCCATATTTTTAAAAGCCAGTTTACTTCTCATGCAGTCTCCTTTTACTTTTTCTTCTCTTCACTGATAAATACCAGCCGCCTGTACACACCTATATTCAAAAATAAGATCCAGGCTGACAATTTCCGTTTCTTCTGAAAATAAGGATTCTTCATGATCACAAACAGATGGCGCTTGATAAAACGCTTCAGTTCTTTATAGCCGTCCAGCTTCTTATACTCCTCTTCCAGCAGCATCTTGTCCAATACAATAAATCTGGACCATATCCACAGACACTGCGCCTCTCTCTCCAGACTTGGAAACGCCTTCTTTACCACCTGGTAATTCTTTGTATAGCCGTCAATAATATCAAACAGCTGCGGTCTGTACGCCCTTCCCGTAATACTGTCCTCTCTGTGCAGATAATAATACTTTGGCTTTGTCCCGACTGCCACTTTCTTTATCCGCTGCATCAGATCTACGGTATAATAAATATCCTCATACAGTCTTCCTTTCGGGAAACGCAGATCTTCCATACACTCCTTTTTGATGAGCTTATTCCATATCTCTCCGCGGATGGTATGTCCCTGCAAAATGCAGCGAAACGCTTCCTCTCCGGTGCACACAAACCCCGGCGTTTCTTCCTGTGCCTCTATTCTGTCTTTATACACCTCGTAAATACCGCATGTTGCCATATCTGCATCTGCCGTTTTGATATTTGTATACAAATATTCCAACATATCTCTCTCAATATAGTCATCACTGTCCAGAAAAATCACATAGTTGCCTTCTGTATAGGCGATCCCCGCATTTCTGGCGTCACTAAGTCCTCCATTTTCCTTATGCACGACTTGTACCCGTGTGTCTTTCTGGGCATATTCTTCACAAATATCCCCACAACTGTCCGGGCTCCCATCATCCACCAGGATCACCTGTATATCCGAAAAACTCTGCTCCAGAATAGAATCCACACATTTATGCAAATATGGCTCTACTTTATACACCGGTACGATCACACTGATCTCTGCCATCACACAGCCTCCTTCTTTCCACTTTCATAATACGTCAGCAATGTCTGTGCCGCACTCTCGATATCATACCCGGCTTCACAGAACTGCTTCTTTATCACAGCATTGTATGTCTCTTTTTGTGCAGACTTTTCCGCCGAAAGAATGGCGTCTCGCCACTTTTCCTTTTCCTCTTCTAAAGAAAGGAATTCCACACGGTCTGTCAGTTTTACTTCCTTTGTGATCGTATCTGCCATAATACTATATACACCGGAAGCCTGCGCTTCCAGCGCAACGATCGGAAGTCCTTCAAACAAGGACGGCAGGACAAAAACGTCCATTGCCTTCCACAGCCTGTCCACATCCTGGCGTATCCCCAGGAAACGCACCTTCTCCTCCAGACCGTACTCCTTTGCCTTTTCCTGAACCGCATTTTTCAGTTCTCCGTCGCCGATCAGCAAAAGTACGGCCTCCTCCCGCATCTTTGCTACTTCTTTAAATATTTCCAGCAAAAACAGATGATTTTTCTGTTCTTCAAATCTTCCCACATGCCCTACTACGAATTTTCCTTCTAACTCCAGCTCTTTTCTGACTTCTTCCCGGACTGCTTCACAAAATCGGAATTTTTCCATATGCAAGGCATTGTGGATCAAATGAAACTTCTCCCCCTCTACGATCCTGTCCGAAAACAACCAATGTCCAGCCACTTCACTGCATGCGAAATACATGGACGCATATCTTGGGATCCAGCTTTTGTTGATCCTGTGCAGCATATTACGTACAATACCCGGCGTAGACGAATTATGAGAGTGCGCGGCGACGACCGGGACCTTCTCCTGTTTGGCCGTCACCAATGGAACAATATTTGCCGCGGAAAGCATGTTGACATGTACCACGTCATACTTCCCTGCCTGCAAGATTTTCCGCAATTCTGTATGAAAGGCAAAAGGATGTTTTCTGGCGTCTCTTGTATGGAACACCTTCCCGCCCAGCGAAAGAATTTCTTCCTCATAGGCGAGATGGGGAAACATACTGATAAAATCAAACTGTACTCCCATCTTTCTCATCTGCCGGTAATATGTCATCACAAAACTCTCGATTCCGCCCGGATTAAAAGATAACCCTACTTGTAATACTTTCATCGCTTCTCCTATCTATGTCAATTCTTCAATCAGCGCCTGCCACTGTCTGTATATCTGTTCTTTTTCAAAGAGCTCTATACCTTCCTGCGTACAGGAGGAAAATGCGGCTCTCTTTTCTTCATCCAATATCAGTTCTTCGATCCGCTGCGCCATCTTATCCAGATCATACGGCGGGATCAGATACCCGTCTTTGCCTTCTTCAATGATCTCTCTCGGACCGGTCATCACGTCAAAACTTACCATTGGCAGTCCGCATGCCTTTGCCTCCAAAAGTACAAGGGGCAGTCCTTCTCTGTAAGACGTAAGGACAAGGAACGCATACTCTTTAAACTGTCTGTATACCTGCTGTACATTTCCTTTGAAGATCACTTGTGAAGTCAGATGACATTTTTCCACCTTATCCTGTATATCCTCCAGCGTATCTCCGGTCCCATACAGATGCCATTCCCAGTCTGGATGTACAGTCAGCACCCTTTTTGCGACCTCGACAAGCATATCGTAGCCTTTTTCTTCGCTGAACCGCCCTACTGTAATGATCTTTTTGGACATACGGTCATATTCCTGCCGACATTCCAGCACTTCCGGTGCAATCCAGTTATAGATACTTTGTATCTTCTTCGGCCTGATATGAAACTTTTTTATATAATCCTGCCGGTTCTGTTCGGTCAATGTCACCGTACGATGTGAGATCAAGGCCGCCCAAAACCGAAACAGCGTAATATCCCTTTTCTCCGCTTCGTTGATCAAAGCACCATGGTCACAGAAGACAAACTTCGCTCTAGTAAAGAAGCGGACCGGCGATACCGTAAGAGCCGGATGATTCTCCATCAAAAATACAATATCTATCTGATTCATCTTTATATATGCTTTAAAGGGGTGAAAGCATCTTGTGATCCGCCTGCGTATCCGGCAGTCCCATTTTAATTCCGCATGGTAATGGATCCGCTTATCTAAATGATAAGGTACTTTACCATCTTTCCCGAAAATCGCAAATATATATACCTCATAATCATTACAGAAGGCATTGGCAAGTGAAGTTGTCACCTGTTCAACGCCCCCGGTTACTGTCATATCATAATTTACAAAACATATCTTCTTCATGTTATCCTCATGTTTTTTGCTTTATCACCTTGGTTTTACAAAAACAGACTCTTTTCATCTGCTTCTCTACTATTATACGCAGAAGTAAACGCTCACGTCAATGCAATCTGCATTTTTTGGATAATTGTATCTCAATTGCGTAACGGAAATTTCGAAATCAAAAACAAATGGTCCCTATCGAACATTTACGAAAATAGTCGAATAATCCCTATTGTTTTCCATAATTTTCCAATTTAATATAGTTAGCGGAGATTATAAAAGGATTGGGGGATATTGTCATTGAATTGCAAACACTGTATCAGCCGACTCCTGGATTGTCTGGGCGCCAGCAACACATGTACGGGATATGATTACATTATATATGGTATGTTACTGATCATGGATGATGCGAGACGTATAAATCTGATCACAAAATCTCTGTATGTCGATATCGCTCTATTTTACGCTACAAGTTGGAATTGTGTCGAAAAAAATACGAATCTCCCACAGAATATCAACTGTTAAAAGCGCTGATTTCTATGGAAGATTCATATTTGAAGATTTAAAGGTAAATTCCCATTATCGGGAATATTCTATAATTTCTATGGGCCCTCTTGCGGACTGTTACAGCCCTTCGGCAATATCTAAAAGATACTGCCCATATGCTGTCTTTTCAATCGGCTCCGCCAGCTTGAGCAGCTGCTCTCTGTCGATGAACCCACGTCTGTAAGCAATCTCTTCAATGCACGAAATATAAAGTCCCTGTCTGTTCTGAAAAGCCGCCACAAAATCCGCCGCATCGATCAGAGCTTCCGGCGTCCCCGTATCCAACCATGCAAAACCTCTTCCTAACAGTTTTACTTTTAACTGATCCTGCTGTAAATATACGTTATTTACACTTGTGATCTCCAGTTCTCCTCTGGCTGACGGCTTCACATTTTTGGCAATATCGATCACTTGGTTATCATAGAAGTAAAGCCCCGGCACCGCATAATTAGATTTAGGCTTTGCCGGCTTTTCCTCGATGGAGCGCACCTTATAGTCCTCATCAAACTCTACGACGCCGTATGCTTTTGGATTTTTCACATAATATCCGAAAATAGTGGCTCCCTCTTGCCGCTGTACGACTTTTCTCAATATATCAGAAAAACTCTGTCCATAAAAGATATTGTCTCCCAAGACCAAGGCCACTCTGTCTTGCCCGATAAAAGATTCGCCTATAATAAATGCTTCTGCCAGACCTCGTGGTTCCTCCTGTACAGCATAGGAAATGGACAGGCCAAAACGGGAACCATCTCCTAACAGTTCTTGAAAAACAGGGACATCCCGTGGGGTGGAGATGATCAAAATATCCTGGATACCGGCAAGCATTAAAGTAGACAATGGATAATAGATCATCGGTTTGTCATACACCGGCAAAATCTGCTTTGAAACCGCATATGTAAGCGGATATAGACGGGTTCCTGAACCTCCTGCCAAAATGATTCCCTTCATATCTGTTTCCTCCTAGACTTGATACATTTCCTTATAATACTTCTGGTACTCTCCGCTTGTCACATTGTTTACCCACTCTTCATGTTCCAAATACCAACGGATCGTTTTCTTGATCCCTTCTGCAAAACATGTTTCCGGATACCACCCTAATTCCTGACTGATCTTGTCCGGTGCAATGGCGTATCTTTTGTCATGCCCTTTCCTGTCTTCTACAAATGTGATCAGATCTTTCCTGATATTTTTCCTTCTCGGATCTTGTGCCGGCAGATATTCCAACAATGTTTCCAGAATGATATGGACGATATCTATATTCGTTTTTTCGTTATGCCCGCCTATATTATAGGTCTCAAAAAGTCTTCCCTTTTCCTGTACCATATCGATCCCTTTGGCATGATCTTCCACATACAGCCAATCCCGGACATTAAGTCCGTCTCCATATACCGGCAGCTTCTTTCCCGACAATGCGTTATGTATCATAAGCGGGATCAATTTTTCCGGGAACTGATAAGGACCGTAATTATTGCTGCAATTCGTGATATTTGCCGGGAACCCGTATGTATCCATGTAGGATTTCACAAGCATGTCAGAAGATGCCTTGCTGGCAGAATACGGACTATGCGGTGCATACGGGGTATCTTCATAAAAATACCCTGTTTCTCCCAAAGAACCATATACTTCATCGGTAGATACATGAAGGAATCTCTTATCCTCTTTAAACGTCCCATCCGGCAGTTCCCATGACTCCTTCGCTGCATTCAGCATGACAAGCGTTCCCAGTACATTGGTCTGCACAAAAATTTCCGGATTCTTTATACTGCGGTCTACATGGCTTTCCGCTGCAAAATGCACGACACGGTCGATTTCATACTGCTTGAAAATCGCGCGTATTGCCTCCGAATCACAGACATCCGCTTTATAAAAAATATAATTCTCTCTTTTCTCTACTTCTTTTAGGTTCTCCAAATTCCCTGCGTAAGTCAGTTTATCCACATTGATGATGCGGATCTCATCACCATATTTTTGAAACATGTAATGAATATAATTTGAACCGATAAATCCAGCCCCGCCTGTCACTAAATATGTTCTCATAGCATTCTCCTATTTTTCTTTCCAAAACCGCTTGATTGTTTCTGCCGTCTGCTCCACTTCACTGTCTTTCAGACTATAGTACATAGGAAGGCGCAGCAGCCGTTCACTTTCCTTCGTAGTAAACCTGTCCTCACCTGAAAAACGGCCATATTTCTTTCCTGCCGGCGCTGTATGGAGCGGAATATAATGAAAAGAAGCCGTGATCTCATTTTCCTTCAGATAAAAAATCAGCCTTGTCCTCTCTTCCAGATCTTTCACCTTGATATAAAACATATGGGCATTGTGCTCGCAATTTTCCGGCACAAACGGAAGTTCCAGATATCCGGCTTCTTCCAGTTCCTTCAACTGTTCATGATACATGCTGTAAATAGAACGCCGCCGGGCATTTATCTTATCCGCCTGCTCCAACTGCGCATACAGATAAGCCGCGTTCAATTCACTTGGAAGATAAGAAGATCCTTTTTCTACCCAGGTGTATTTATCCACCATTCCTCTGAAAAACTGGCTCCTGTTCGTCCCTTTCTCCCGGATGATCTCTGCTGCCTCTATATTCTCTTCATCCCGGATCAAGAGAGCTCCGCCTTCTCCCATACTATAGTTCTTCGTCTCATGGAAGCTATAACATCCGTAATCTCCTATCGTTCCCAGAGCCTGTCCCTTATACGTACTCATAACTCCCTGGGCCGCGTCTTCGATGACAAAAAGATGATGTTTCTCAGCAATCTCCATGATCTTATCCATTTCACAGGAGACTCCCGCATAATGAACAGGAACGATCGCCTTTGTCTTGTCCGTGATCGCTTCCTCGATAAGATTTTCATCTATATTCATCGTATCCGGACGGATATCCACAAAAACTGGAATGCCGCCCCGCATCACAAAAGCGTCCGCTGTTGAAACAAACGTATAAGAAGGCATGATCACTTCATCGCCGGGCTGGATATCACAGAGAAGCGCTGCCATCTCCGTCGCATGTGTGCAGGAGGTCGTCAGCAGCACTTTTTTACTCCCTGTACTTTCTTCCATCCACTTGTTGCATTTCTTCGTAAAATTCCCGTCTCCGCAGATCTTGCCTGCTTGGATCGCTTCTTTTATATACGCTTCTTCCTTCCCTACGTATGGGGGGATATTAAATGGTATCATTTTCTCTTTCGCTTCCTTTATCATATACTATTCTTCTGTCAGATACTGTTCCTTTCGCTCCAATAAATACTCGTATGTTGTACTTGGAACTAATCTTTTGATTGTTTCAAACTCCCCTGATTTTAACGCTCTGCGCACCCTTGAAGCACTAATTACATCACCAGCTTCTTCCTTTCTTTGGATCTCATCTACTTCAATACCATATCTTGGAAGGATTTCTTTCATGCTTTCATTATAGCTTCTTGTCACAATATCAATGGGTTCTTCTCCTACAAAACGTTTTTTAATATTCAACGGCGGTGCGATATATCTTCCAAAAATATCTACATCCTGTGATGTATCTACACCTATACTTTCCGGTGAATCTTTCAAAAAATATCCCGGAAATGTAACAGAACTGATAATCAATTTCCCACTTGGCACCACGACAACATTTTTAATATCTTTTGTTCCGGCTTTTACTAATTCTAATCTATCCTTAAACGGAAAGAATGATTTATCCTCTTCTACAACAAAAATATACAAATGTTCCACTTTTGCAGCTGATTGTCTGATCAGATATTGATGTCCCAAAGTAAACGGATTGCAATTCATAACGATTGCTCCGCAAGTCCCTTTATCCCAATCTTTTGGCGTATTTTTCTTAACTTTCTCTATATACGCCTCCGCCTGCATTGTATAGAGTTTTTCCTTTTCACTTTCTTTTCTGTCTGGCTGGCTCAAATAAAAGCCTTCCTCTTGCCCAAAATCACCGCTGCCGATTTTGTCCTGAAACATTTCTAACAATCTCTCAGCCACCTGTTCGTATCCGAGATCGTTGCAATGTACCAGACTATTAAAATACAACTGCCTTTCCATTACTTTTGTATTTAATGCTGTGCTGATATCCATAGTTTCATATGCCTCACCTAAAGGCATATATCCTGCATAACTTATGACCAGAATATCTCCTCTGTGGAATTTCAAATCATATATCGTCTTATATGTCTGGTCTATATTCCCGCCCCAGGTTCCCATATTGACAACTTTCCAGGCGTTATCTGCAGTCGTTTCATTTAATTTCTTTTGCATAAAGCTGGCGATCGTTTCTCCGTCTTCTACTGCATAGCCAAAAAATACGCACCCCCCCAGCATATAAATAGAATGTCTGCTTTTTTCCGGCTGTCCGCATGTTCTTCTTTCCCCGTTAATAATATTAATATATTTGCTTATTCTATTTTCATGTCGGATTTTTCCCGGTTCCAATTCCATTTTATTTGGAATGTCCATCACCTGTTCCACATAACTTTCCGAATATTTTTCCCGATATATCTCTTTCAAAAATGGACGATACATTTCTTGGTTTTCCCGTATCTTATAGAGATTATATTCCTCTCTCTTTTCCATTTGTTCCGAAGTGATGGTTTCTGTCGGATATAAAGGATGATTCAATGCCCAATTCCAATTTACCACATATAACTCCACTCCCTTTTTCCCCAATTCCTCTTGAAAATAGGAAGTCAGATTTTCCATAATCCAGGTTCGGAATAAAATGATAAAACGCCTTACCACGATCCAGCAGGAAGATTTATATTCATGGTAAAAGGCAGATACTTCTGCCAAATTTCCATTTTCTATCAAAATCAATTTGGAACCCGCTTTTTGGCCTTTCCCAAGATCATGCAGATAGCATACCTCGGTTTTCTTTTCTTGCAGCTTATCAACAAAAGGCGTTCTTTCTGAAAAAACAATTTTCCATCCCGTCTTTTGAAATATATCCACAAATCTCTCTGCAAACAAGGCAAACCTCTGCTCATTTTGCAGACAAGCTGTTATTTCATCCGGAAATGTAGCAAATACTTCCAGTTCGTAAAGGAACTGACGGATTCCCAGACAACAACCGGATGTCTTTCTGTCTGTGCTTCTTGTATCAATATATTCTGTAATACACAGAACAGCTTCACCGGTCGCCTCCTGTCCCATGCTTCCCGCCTTTTTCCTTAATAAATTGATAAGCTCGCCATCGCCTTCAAAGCATATGTCTGAATAGCCAAAAAATCTAAGATGGTCAAAAATATTCTTCTTTTCAACCTGGCTTAACTGTTTTTCCATTCTGGAATATTCTTCTTCCATGACGAATATTTTCAGATCGGCTAGAGTTTCTTCTACCTCTAGTGTACTTTCATCTCTTTGTATACTGAGCATGGCTCCTTTTTTTGTTTCATCACAGGAGTCCAACTCTGTTTTTATAAACAAGTCTCCTTGAAATATATCTATTAAATCTGTATCTTTCAAAAACAGAAATTCGTACCCTTTTGTTTTTAAAAGATGAGTAATGAGCGCTTTATTCTTTTTGACTAATCTGCATATTTCTTTTTTATTTATCATTCACAGTCTCTCCTGTTATCTTCATGCTTTACACTTAGATTCAATTTTTCCCGAATCACATACTGCGGTGTCTGATTGATACACATATATATTCTTCCTAAGTATTCACCAATCATACCTAATACTAATAAAATGATCCCACCTAAGATCAGAGTGACACTGATCGTAGAACTCCATCCTATTGCAACATTTGGATGTATCAGTTTATTTATGATCGTGACCAAAGCACAGGCCAAACCTAAAATGGAAGTCACAAAACCCAGCACGGTTGCCATACGCAAAGGTTTAATAGAAAACGCGGTAAAACCATTGAGCCATACCTTGACCAGCTTTTTAAATGAATATCCGGATGTTCCCATCATTCTCTTTCTATGTTGAACCGGAAGATATCCTATATTTCTTGTCGTTCTGTATACCAAGCCGGAAATATAAGGATAGGAATGTTCATATCTTAACATTTCCTCGATAACAAAACGTCTCGCCACAGAAAGACTGACAACTCGTTCTGTACTGGGACGTTCAAACATGACCTTTGCCATCCAACCATTGATTTTAGACCCAATCCTACGAAAAATATTGAATTTTGCTTCTGTACACGTTCCGTATACCACATCATACTCTTTTTCTTTTAACAATTTCAGCGCAGCCATCATACTGTCCAGCGGACTTTGCCCATCGTCATCCACTGTAACCACATAGTCGCCGGATACTTGGCTGTATCCTGCCATGACCGCTGAAGCTTGTCCAAAATTTTTTGCTAAACATACCCCTTTTATTTTCGGGTCTTCAGAGAGCTGTTTAATTACACTCCAGACATTATCCGGGGAATAATCATTGATCAAAATAATTTCATAATCGAATTCTTCCTGCTCTGCAAAAATCCCTTTTATTTCATCTACAACCGTTCCTATCGTTTTCTCCGAACGATAACAAGGAATTACAAACGATATTGTTTCCATCTATATCTGCCTTTCTCAATCTTTTTTTTCTATCTTGTCTTCCAAGGCCGCAATTACATCCTTCATCTCAAAAAAGCCTTTTTTCTCACTTACAAATTCTGCGGCAAGAAGCGCGCCTTTTGCAAAAGCCTGTCTGGAAAAGGATTCATGTTCTATGGTGATCCGTTCTTCTTCACTTGCCGCCGTCACTTCATGTACTCCTACATATCCCCCTGTTCTCACAGATGATATCGGCGTATTGCCACGGTCAATTGCCTTAGAAATCAATTTTGCTGTTGTTGTAACACGCGGTTTATCTCTTCTGTGCCGCTCCACAATTTCAAAATCAAATTCGGGAAGAATTTTAGAGAGTTTTGCAACAAATTCCATCAGCAAATTAATTCCCAACGTAAGATTGGGAGCGTACACTAATCCCATCCTATCGGAAGTTCCGACATTTTTTAAATATTTTATTTCTTCTTCTGAAAAATTCGTAGTACAGATCACTAGATTTACCCCTGCCTCCTGACAGATTGCTGCAAGTTTTAAGGACGTCTCTCTGGCAGAAAAATCAATAACCACATCCACTTTCTTTTCTATTAACTTTTCTACTGCTTCCGATAATTTATAGATTGTTATACCCTGCTTGGGCATATCCAACAGCTCTCCAACATCTTGACCCGCGGATTTGCTGCTGTCTCTGCATAATGCCATACTCAGATTTATTTTACCTTCAGAAATAACTTTTCTCGCTAACTCTTTTCCAGCTCTTCCCATTCCACATACTGCAATATTCATTTTATCCCTCCACCTTCTTATCTAAGGAACCTTTGAGGATTCCATGCACTCTGTACCATATTGGTTAACGTAACAATATCAAAAACCGGCAACTGTGTGATTCTTTGTATATCTTCCGAAAATGGCGGCATATTTGTACACTCCAAAACAACTGCTCCTAAATCCTCCCCTGTATCCATTAACTCTTGCGCCGCCTCGCATAACTCTTCTCTGCATAATTCAACATCCACTTTATCCCAATTCTGCACTGTAAAATTCGTGAAATTTTCTTTTTCTTCCAACCCTATGATAACACACTTACTTTTATCGACTTTCGCAGATTCCAAATGTCGGTCTGACAATGTTTTTTTGTTTGCCGTCAGTATACCAACCTTTTGCCCCTTCCCCAATAAATTTGACACAAAAGGAACCAACAGCAAAGCAGATGTAAAGACAGGAATGTGCACAGCGGATGCCAGTGTTTCTTGAAATAATGCCAAAAAGCCGCACGAAGTCGTAATTGCCTTTACTCCTTCCTGCTCTAATTCTATCGCTGACTTAATAAATGGCTGCACATCTTCTTCTGTTAATTCTAATACTACTTTTTGTGGTGTCCCTCCCGGAACCTTTTTATACAATACGGGATACTGCCATGTTTTCGCATTTCCCACATCCCCCTCTATACGGGGGAATTTAGAATCCAACATGAGTATTCCTATATCAAAACCATATACATTATACCCACCATATGCAATTCTGTCGTTTTTTCTTTTTTCCATCACCAATAAATCCCCTGCACTCCATTTTCTCCACTTGTTTCAATCTGCAATGTTTTCTCAACTTTCCGCAGGCAAGAAAAACATTCTTCTCTGGAATCTCCCCATACTAGAATCGGTCCATGCTTTCTCGTGTCATTGATCAGCTCTTGTACTTCTTTGCCGACATATAAATCTTCTAAACAAACCTTATATACTCCAGGTATTCTTTTTGTCTCCTCTACTCCTGCTATTGTCCGTATAGTTCCGGGTATTAATTCAAAACAGCGCCATGCAGAAACTTTTCCAGCAAATTTCAAAGAACCCAGGTCATATTTTGTGTTATTTAGTACATAATCGATCAAGATCTCGTTTGTCTGGATTCCGGACGCCAAAGGCGTTAAATCTGACGACAAATACACCCCGCCTCCTCGTGCCGCAATTTCCACAAGATAGACTTTGTCATCTCGCTTTGAATAGATATACTCTCCATGTGTGATCCCGAATTTAAGCCGCATACTTTCTACTAATTTTTTATTTGCGTCTAAAACCATTTTTTCTTTTTCATCATCGATCCTATCCGCAGATGAAAACATACACATTTTTGAAATATACATATTGGGCTTATTAAAATATTCTTTTATTCCCAAATCTGTATTGATATAATTATAATCAATCGCAAGCCCATCGACAATATATTCTTTTCCCTCAATAAATTCTTCTATGATTGCCTTGCCATTTCCCGAATAACGTATACTATCTTCCACAGCCTCCCTTAATTCTTCTATCCGGTTTACTTTATGCACGCCTCTGCTTCCACTGCTGTTTGTCGGCTTTACCATTAATGGATACTGCATTTGTACTGCGGCCGCTGCCGCTTCTTGATAATCACTTGCCTGTTCAAAAGCAGGTACGCCTACTCCCGCCTTTTTTGCCTCCTGCCGCATCACATATTTATCAGAAAATTTCACTGCCGTTTCATAGCCGATTCCTTTTAGTCCCAGTCTTTCTGCGACATATGCCGCTGTCGGAACAGATACATCCGTCTGGTCAGTCAGAACAGCGTCTATTTTTTCTTTCTGTGCGATTTCTAGTACACCCTCTTTATCACTAATATCACAATAATAACTTTTATCCGCCACCTGAAAACCAGGGTACTCTCCTGCGATACTTACCGCAATCACTTCTGCCCCCTGCTTTTTACATATATTCATAAATGGGATCTGCCCATTGTTCGCGCCTAAGATCATTACTTTTTTCATTTTCATCTCACCTTATCTTTCATTTGTTAGAGCCACACATCGGATACCAGCAGATAAATATAATAGTATATCCCTGATATAAAATGTCCTGTCAACAAGCAAAAACCTATGGAAAAAACAGCTTTTTTCCCTTTCATCTTCAACTGCTCGTAGAGTTTATATTTGCGCAAAAATTGAATAATCGCAATCACCCATAAAATATATACCGATAATTGCTTTGCCCAAGAGAAATTTCCGGCTGCATTAGAAGGCGTTTCTGCCAGACACCCGGATTCTATAAAAGCTACGATTCCAAATAAAATAATCAGCCACAAATATTTATCTGTAAAAATTTCTTTTCTGGCAATAAACAGTATGACAAATAATGGGAACGCATATAACAAAAGTGAGGATATCCAGATATTGGGAGCACTGTTATCAATAAACCCAAAAAATGTAATCTTCACCGCCCCGCGTGTGTGTTCACTTTCCGTTCCATAATAAAATAAGACTTGATATAACAAATAAAGGCAGCTCGGCAAGAAAGCAATTGCCATCTGTACGCAATATTTAAAGATTTTTCCTTTGCTCAAGATCAGCTCAATCAAAAGGAAAATGCATACAGCCGGAAGAAACGCCTGCAAAAAGGAAGGTTTAGCCAATAAACTGATAAACAGCAGCAGAGATAATATACCTACTTTCTTCCATATCCCTTCGATTTTTCCCTCTTTATACTCATAGTAATATTTTACAAAAAGGAAACAGATACCCACAGCAAAAACTTTCACCATGGCCTGTGTGGGACTGTGATAAATATTAGGCGAGCTTTGTCCTGCATACACGGATTTATTATACCACGGTACATAAAGTGCAGACACAAAGGTTACTATAAAAGTCACGACTCCGATACTTATTAAAGAATAATAATCTGCCAAAAATTTCTTTAATATAACATAGGTAATATATGCGGTTGCAGTCCCAAAACAAGTAATAATCAATATCCCTGCTTCATACATAGAAATATTAAATATTCGATTAACAAAAGATGTCACGATATGATAGAGCGGATACGTAAAACGTCGTACAAATTCCGGCAATTCCGAAAAAGCTAAAAGACTTGCATTATCTGTATGGATAACTAAATCTTTGCTTCCTCTATACATTAATATATTTGTCACAAAATATAATAGATAAAAAATAGTCGTACACGTTATAAACACTACAAAATCTTTTTCTTTATTGTTTACTTTCTTCATTCTTCATTCCTTTTCTACTTTAAAACTTTCTTATTAGCTTTTTTATTATCTTATTTTCTATTATTTGATACAAAAAACAAGAAACCAATACTACGATGAGATTTGTGGAAATAAATGTAAAAATCAATGCATACCTTCTTTGCATATGGTTTAGTAAAAAATTCATAAAATAGTAACCCCACGTATAATTTATCAACGTATGACTTAAATACATATAAAAAGAAATTTCCCCACATTTTGCCAGAATTTTATTATTCAATATTCTGTTTTCTCTTATTCTGCCCGTTTTTAAAACCAGAAAAAGCAAAAAGCATAAAATCCCTTGACACATGTGTAACAGATTATTTTCTGCAAATTTCCATGCGCACATTTTATAAAATACAAAAAGTAAAATCAGAACTAAAATTAGGCTTTTTCTAAATTTTGTATGTTCTGCTACAATCTGTTCCACAGAAAACAGAGCGGCCCCTAATAGACCAATCGCAAGCCAAACATTTCCGGTCAAACAGCACAACAAAATAATACCTGCCCATACTCCGCATAATCGCTTTATATTTTCTATTCCACTGATGGATATAACAGCGGCCGAAATTATAGAGCATAAGAAAAAATCTTTCATACACCATAGAAGCGGAAATACATTAACTTCAAAGAAAAATGCATCTAATAGAATATTCTTTAAAGAAAGAGCCGGAATACCAAATAAAAAATTCGCAGTTGCCATATTTGCTCCATTTGTCCCCCCCAACGCTTTCATGCTGAAAGAAAGCATTGCAAGTAAAGCTAAAATACCAAAAATAGCAACGCTAAATTTTATGTATCGCCTGCACATATAGCGTGACATAGAAAAATCAGCCTTTGCTCCTGCCCGTGCAGCAAAATACCCTAAAAGAACAGAGAACATCGCTACAGCCAATTTGCCCGATATACCGCATAAAATCATTCCTGTCACACCCTCATGCCATAATTTTGACATATCAGGTGCGCATGCCGCAATAAAGTGTACGCCAAATATGATTTCTATCGATATAAACCGAATAGAATCTACCCATTTTTCTCTTCCCATTTTTTCTCCTACTGTATATCTACTGAGTTTTTATTTCCGGCACTTTTATTTATCCCGATTATTATAGTAAACAACATATAAATACTATTTGCCACTAATGCCGCTGTCGCAAAACCTATAAGACCAAAAGATAATGTAAGCCCAATAGATAATATCAAAAAGCTGATCGTATATGTCAACTGAATAACAAACTGCCACTTTTCAGAACACAATGTAAGCACCACAACTAAAAGCAGATTCGTCAAAAAATATATGATCTGCGCCGCATTTACGACCATGTTCAAGACAACAGATCTTTGCGTCAGAGTCGGATAAAAAATATGAATAAAAATAGGTGTCACAACAGAAGCTGCCAGCCAAAATACAACTCCGCCAACTAACATAAAAGCCACAATTTTCTGAAATTGTTTTCTGTTTATTTTATACTTATCCTTTGAAATATATCCTATGATCACACTGCTTAAAGGGCCGCCGATAATCGCAATTGTTTTTCCTATTAAAGATAAAACATAATATTCTGATACGGCACTTTCACCAATACAAAACTTAAGGACAAATCTATCTAAGTTCAGCATCGTATTTGTCATTAAATATGCCGCTGAAAGCGTCGCACAGCGTTTAGCAATCTCATTGGCATACTCGCTTGTATGAAAAAATTCCTTATAAATGTTCCCTCTATATTTTACATATAAAACAGAAAGCGTCTCTCCTATAATAAATACAAAAAACCATTCTTTTAGCTTCCAACTGCAGATTCCTCCAAGAATATATCCCAAAGATAAAATGCTATAAAAAATAAACTGTCTTTTGTAATTTAAATTCAGCCTATATTCTACTGTAGAATAGTTTCGGAAAATAGAAAATAGCATAATATAACTCAGCATTATAGCAGAAATCACACTTATTTTCTGTCCTATTCCTATCCCTATAAGTATAAAACAGGAAACTATAGAAAAAAGCAGCAATATTTTATTATAGTCGCCATTTTGCGTACGCTCTCTCTGAACGAATACCAGTCTGACGTTATTTACTGCTAAGCCAAAAGAAGGCGCAAAAACGCTGACCAGTCCTATCCAAAAAAGCATATCTCCAAATCGCTCTGTCCCTAATGTCCGATTCATGAGCGGATAGACTATAAATTGTAGAACCATATTCATCAGCGCTATTGCACCTATGCTATATATCAAATCTCCCGCGATTTTTCTATTCTTTTTCACTATCTCCTACCTTTACGTTTCATCCTTTGATTTCACAGCCATAACCAGTTTAATACGCAAAACTGCCTTTGTCAACTCTTTGCATTCTCCTACCTATTGCTAGCCCTGACTTTTCTTTATTTTTTCCATTTTGTATTTAATAGATTACATTAAAACTTCCTGCTATCTCATTGTGACAACTTGATAAATACTCATTCCAGAGACCTCATCTTTTAAGACAAAATCGATATCTTTTTCTGTATGCTCCTTCATATACTGTTCTAAAATTATCAGTTCTTCCTTGTTTTGCTTCTGAACTATATAATTCACATTCTTATTATCTACCATACCTAAAATCAGTCTGTCTTTATCCTCAATCCCATATTTATTCGCTTGATGATAATAGCGGGAACTATAAATATCCCAGGAACCCAGTTTTATGACATTCTCTGATGACATCTGTGTTCCGATTTCAAATACGGGATCACTATATGAAATCTCATTTATGGTAGTGCTGCTGCCTACAAAGAGCACTTCTGAATGACTGTTTATATAATCGTAAGCTATTTTATATTGTTCATTTTTATTTTCATACATACTGACTTTTTCCCTGTTCTCCAGTATCAAGCCAACTCCTGTTAATACAAATATGGTCAAATATACGATGTTCACTACTGCATATTTTTTCCCTTGTTCTAATTTCTTTTGACTATGCAAAAACAACAATACCGCTCCGATAAAATAAATCGGCAGCATAATTCTTTCCACAGGTCTGTTTCTGACATATAATGCTGCTATCTGTGCATATGAGATCAATGCCGATGCAGTAAGATATGGATACCATTTTTTTTCATTAAAATAAAAAGCTAACACGATTATTATAAAAAAATAATAATTATATTTTAAAGTCAGCATTTTTTTCAATATATCCGGTATATTGAAATTCCATTTTTCTTTAACTGGATTTAGTTCTGCTAATTCCTGCATATTTTCTATAGAAAAAGTCTCCTTATCAGCAAAAATCCATCGATACACACATTTTAAATCATTTTCACTCAATCCTATTTTTTGCAATTCATCAACATTATCCTCATATACTATTGGGATGTTATCTACAATTTGAGGGCGGATTTTATTAAATTCTTTATATTCTTTCCATAAAGAACTACTTGCATATGCTTGTTCATTAATATAACATGCTGAAAGAAATACAAACACAAGACTCCCGACTATTATAATGGTACTTGTTTTACAAATTTGTTTAATATGAACTACTACTAATGGAAGGAACAAAATAACTGCTGATAACCATACGCTCTTTCTGTAGAAAATACCCATACAAAAAAATGCACATATAATCAAGACTCTACCGATAGTAATTTTACTTTTTTCATCAATAAGATAGTACCAATATATCAAGGATGTGGTTATGCATAGATAAGCTATGATCGAAAATGTTAAATTATAAAAAATGATAGTTTCTATTAAAAGCAACCCTACAACAGGCAGAACTCTTTTAACTTTTCTTAAAAATACAAATACTAGACAGGCAAAACAATTTACTATAGTAAATATATATACTAAAATAAACCAATCGCCCCAAGGAAATAATTTATTTAATCCTGAAATAATATAACCCAAAATTATATTGATAAAAACTAAATATGCATCCTTACCTGTCCCAAACTCTCCTGCACTGATTAAATGCATAAGATAATCATCTGCCATCATATAATATATCTTATCAAAAACAAAGAGAAAAAAAGCCACTGCTAAAGATAGAAAAAAACTAAGTATTACCACAGTATATTTTCTTTTTATATCAAATAATTTTACAAATTTATCTTTCATATTTATCCACCTATTTTTATATTATCCACACCTAAATATAATTTCTATGTTAAATCTCAGTTCTTTCTTCTTGCTCTATTTTCAAAAAAGCACCCTTTAAGAGTGCTTTTGAATTATTTTTACTTCCAATAGATACCAAACTAATATTTAGTATCGTTTATATCCCACATTCATGTCTACATCGCCTGATATTCCCGGCACCTTTCCTCTGGAAGAATACTGCCATATCGTCACATTTCCCGGTCCATTGTACTGATACCCGAGGTTAGGCGTATAATCACGATATTGTGCGATCCATACATCATCCTGACTAAACTGTGACATATCAATCTTATTTTCTAGCCAATTCTTATTCGCATATATCATAAATTTATAGCCGTTTGCTTCAATAATACTCTTAAAAGTTTTTATAATTGCAGTTAATTCTGCCTTCGATAATTTTCCTTGTGTTGCCTCATCCTCCACATCATATGCAACCGGATAGGAGATACCATATCCACTTGCCTTCAACGCATTTACAACCATATTAGCTTCCCGCCGTGCTTCCGCTACAGTCTTTGCGTACCCATACCTATACACACCTACAGAAATACCGTTCGCCGTTGCATTTTTAATATTCTTGTTAAATGTAGGATCTACTGTCAAGCCACTCATTGTTCCTGACAAAACTCTAAGCATAGCAAATTCAACACCTGAATTTTTCACCTGCTTCCAATCAATATTTCCCTGCCATTCTGACACATCTATTCCCGTTGATAATCTGTTTTTTATAGTGATCGGCAATAATTGCGTCACTACGGTTCCGGTGTTAGAATCCTTTACATCTACACATGCATAATAATCTGCTGGGGTAATCGGTGTCCATGTATAAGAGGTCTTGGAGCTATAATCTTGAAGTAAAATTTCAGAGCCGTTTCTTATAACATAAAATCTATATTGATATTTCCCACTGCCTCCTTCTGCAGATGCCGATAAAACAATTCCTTCGCTCGTATATCCTATTCCTGTTTTTGACATAGAAAACCGGCTGATTTTTAAATCTGTATATTTTATCTCAAATGGAATCTTTGCTGTCTCCTTATTCCCGACCGAATCCTCAACTTCGACGCACACCTCATATTTCGCAGGTGTAAGTGGTCCCCATATAAACGCACTTTCTTTTCCTTTTTCTCGAATTTGTATTTCCCTTCCATCACGAAGTACGTAGTATCTGTATGTTAGATCACCTTTTCCACCATTTGCTTTTGTAAAAATATGTACATTATCTCCTACATATGCCCCGGTGTTATTCCCTACTTTAAATTCATCAATCTGAATTTTGTATTTCTCGACTGTAATAGGAATAGATTGATCTGCCGTATTTCCCTCTGCATCCCTGACTATAACATGCACTTCATACTCTGCTGGGGTCAAAGGGCTCCATACGTACTCATTTTTTTCATTGAAATCCTTTAAAACTATCTCTTCTTTTCCTCTGACTACATAAAATTTATATTCATAAGGTTCACTTCCATTAACGGCAGTTGCGGACAAGGTCGTTGATTCTCCCACATTTATAACTCCCATAATTGTTGAAGTAAATTTCTGTATCTTTAATTTTTTTTCTGCTACAGTATACTCCTCTATCTCTTTTTTTACTACCGTTCCACTGCTGTCTTTTACCTTTACTCCTATTGTATATACAGCCGCTGTTTTCGGAGTCCAAGTATATGTTCCACTATTTCCATAAGGTCGTATCACCTGCTCTTGCCCATTATTGACTACATAAAACTGATACTGATAGGAGCCGCTTCCTTTTTCTGCCGTTGCCTTTATCGTAACATTCTTCCCTACCTCTACGGTTGTTGAAGGACTCACGCTGAAGCTTTTTACCCTAAGAGTATTTTCTACTTTGTAATTGCTGATTTCTTTCTTTACTACCGTTCCACTGCTGTCTTTTACCTTTACTCCTACTGTATAAGTCGCCGGTGTCAAAGGTCCCCACGTGTAGCTTCCGCTGCTCCCATAATTTCTCAGTACGATCTCCTGCTTATCACGGATCACATAGAACTGATACTGATAAGAGCCGCTTCCTTTTTCTGCCGTTGCCTTTATCGTAACATTCTTCCCTACCTCTACGGTTGTTGAAGGACTCACGCTGAAGCTTTTTACCCTAAGAGTATTTTCTACTTTGTAATTGCTGATTTCTTTCTTGACTACCGTTCCACTGCTGTCTTTTACCTTTACTCCCACTGTATAAGTCGCCGGTGTCAAAGGTCCCCACGTGTAGCTTCCGCTGCTCCCATAATTTCTCAGTACGATCTCCTGTTTATCACGGATCACATAGAACTGATATTTGTAGGAACCGCTTCCTTTTTCTGCCACTGCCTTAATCGTAACGTTCTTCCCTACCTCTACGGTTTTTGACGGACTCACGCTGAAAGTCTTTACCTTAAGAGTATTTTCTACTTTATAATTACCGATTTCCTTCTTGACTACCGTTCCGCTGCTGTCTTTTACCTTTACTCCCACTGTATAAGTCGCCGGTGTCAAAGGTCCCCACGTGTAGCTTCCACTACTTCCATAATTTCTCAGTACGATTTCTTGTTTATCACGGATCACATAGAACTGATACTGGTAAGCCCCACTTCCCTTTTCTGCTGCCGCCTTTATGGTTACCTTTTGTCCCACGCCCACACTGGTCGATGGACTTACACTAAATGTTTTGATTCTAAGGCTATTTTCCACCTTATAATTACTGATTTCTTTCTTGACTACGGTCCCGCTGCTGTCTTTTACCTTTACTCCCACTGTATAAGTCGCCGGTGTCAGCGGTCCCCACGTATAGGTTCCACTGCTCCCATAGTCTCTAAGTAAAATCTCATGTCTATCTCTGATCACATAAAACTGATATTGATAGGCGCCGCTCCCTTTTTCTGCTGCGGCTTTGAATATTACTTTTCCACCGGCTTCTGTTCCATCTGAAGGATTTATAGTAAATTCTTTTACGCTCAAATCCGATTTTGTATATAATGCAATATCTCCTTTTGGTTTAGAATTTTCTTCCTGTTGAAGAGATTCTGACGTATCTCCGCTTGGTTCTTCTAGAGCTCCTGGCAGTTCCTCAGTATCCCCACTTAACCCTTCGGCTTCATTTACTGTTATTTTACGATGTACATAACAAATATTTTCATCTGATATCTTTATTTCTGCAAACAGAATATATGTACCACTATTTTCAAATTTATATTTTACTCTATTTTCAGCAACATAATCCTTTAATTCCTCCGCCGACTCCGTTGGAGTTTCCTCACATTCCTCGATATTCTGTTCAATATAATACTTCACCGGATATACACCAACAATCGTTTCTTCGTCTTTTATTCTAATGACATACTCTTTTCCGGTTTCATAATCTTCAGTTTCAACAATATCTTTTAAATCTGTTAACTCTATTTCCGCTGCCAAGATTTCCTCTTGTTTATTTTCTAATTCATCAGGCTCTCCATTCGCTTGTACCGCAAATTCAGAAATACTCATAAACAGCATAAGGACAGCCAACAAAACCGAACCCACTTTTTTCATCTTTATACTTCTCTCCTTTTTAATTATAACTCCCACATACATTTGCCATATACACATAACTTCTAGCTTTTTTGCCTTTTATTTTTTATCTCTTTTTTTCTTAGAGCATCTCCAAAAAGGCATTTTAATAAGCCCTACGATCGTTCCTATTCCATACGATATATGCAAGGAAAAGAAAATGAGCGGCAGCAATACATATTGCCAATACTTTTTTTCTCCTTTTGAAGCTAATAAGGACATGACTATCGCTAATATAAAATAACACACGAATAATATTGTTCCAGGTAACTTAATACCAGCTCCGGCTAAAATAAGTGCTGTAATAATGGCTATAATAAAAAGCATTGGAACAAAATGATATAACGAAAAACATTGCGGACAAACCCCCATTGTCAATCCGATCCAATAGCCATTACCATATTTTTGCCGGATCATTCCCTGCCATGTATTTCGCGTGTGCTGATAAGATATGATATTAGGCGAATAACAAATTTTATATCCTGCCCTTTTTATTCGATAATGCATTTCATTGTCTTCGGTACGTCCCAGGTCTTCATTGAACAGTCCTGCATTTTCAAATACTTCTCTTTTATATGCCCCATGAAAGACCGATTTTACATATCGCTTATGGTGACTACGGCGATATTCTGCTATACTGCTTCCAAACATCGAGCTTTCTGCCAACAGCAATGTATGTTTCCAAGGTGTATCCTCTTCCGCTATACTGGGCCTTGGTCCTCCAGAAACATTTTCACCGCTTTCTATACATTTTACATTTTTCAAAACAAAATCTTTCGGAATCATTGTATGGGCATCAATCCGCATAATAATGTCACATGAGGAAGCCTTAATAGCCACATTCCACCCTGCTGCCTGTATCTTTTTAGGATTATCCAATACTAAGACTCTCATAAAATCGTTTTTTTCTGCTGCAAAGCTTTTCATCAAATCTTTCGTTTTATCCGTTGACATGGAATCCACTAATATCACTTCTATTTTTTCATGTGGATAGCTTTGATTCTTAATATCTTCAAATAATGATCTAAGTGCATGTTCTTCATTATATGCGATTACGCAAAATGATACTGTCATGTGTTTCTCCTTAATTATTTTCCCCTATTTATATGTGATAAGCCCAATCACTTTTATATCATATTTTTTTAATAATTCCAATGTTTTTTCAAATTCTTTATATGTTGTACTTATATATTTCTCTACCAATATTGCCCCATCACATTGTTTGAGCTGGTTTATAACATCCGCATACATATTTACAGGTTTTAAATCTATAAATTCTATTCCTGTACACACTTGGGAGAGTTCTTTTACTATCTTTTCTTTTGACTCCCTATATTTGCTGCTTGTTAATACTCCTATCCGTTTATAGCTACCTTCCTTACATTTTTTTCTGAGAGACTCTGCTATATATTTGATTTTTTCAGCTGCTTTTTCATTTTTGTTTAATTGATATTTGCTTTCCATAGCTACCCCTTCCATTCTATCTCCTATTTCTTTTTATCGGAAACTCCCCTAAAAATTCTATATCATATTCTGAAAAATCTGTCTTTCTATTCAAGGTCGGATTAAATAAAATATACACAAAAATACTAACAAAGGATAAAAACCAAATACCTAAAAACAGCAGCACAACTTTTGTTTTTATCGCCGAATATTGATTTTCCCTAAAAATCTCCTTATATATATACTTTGTGTTTCCATCTGTTAAAAATGAAAACTCTACAATTCCACTTTCTTCCGCAGATTTTTGATAATATTCAAAATATAAATCTCTGATCTTTTCTGATATCTCACTGTCTGGCGTAAATATTTTAAGCGTTGCAGCCCGCTGCTTCCCTAATGTCTCATAAGAGACATAATTATTTAATAAAGAACTATTAACATTGGCATCATCTATCTTACCTAAAAGAAGCTTTTTCTTCAATTCTTCAATTTCTATTTCATCTAACAATTTTGTGAACACATATTCTTTGCATTCATCACTTGCTGTAATTTCCTTATACAATACTACCAAATCATTGGAAGCCTTTCCTTCCATGCTAAATGTAAATACTCGGGAAGCCTCATATCTCTTAATTTCCTCTTCCGGCTGTCCGCTTTCTATTTTAACAGTTTCTCTTTTTTCCAAAATACCAATTCCTAAAATCCCCATTCCTGAAATTATTCCTACGATAATCCAGATAAGTTTATATTTCCATAAGCCCACGAATAAATCTTTCAATCCAAAATGTTCAAACATATTATTTCTCCTTCCGCATTGAATACCTTTTTACACATAGTAAAGCTGCCAGGTAAATTGCTATGATCGCTAACCAAAATTGTATTGTAAATAAAAAAGATAACCATCCCGTAGCTTCTGCTCTTGGAATAAAAAATACAGATTGCAGACACATAAACACTATTGTACAACATAAAATATTTTTCTTCAAAAAGTCTATAGCGTAAATCAATAAAATCCCCAATATAATGTTAAATAACAGAACTCCTATATATCCATAGTCTATAAATACCTCTAGTAAATAAGAAGATCCCCAGCCATGACCTTCTAAATATTCCTTTCCCATATCAATATAGGACATATTGTGTGCCAAACTATTGCTTTCCAATGCGTTTTTAACTGTATTTCCACTGTCAAGCACCTCTGCGCCAAACATTTTCTGGGCAATTGAACCATGTAAAAAATAATCTAGTATTTCTCCAAATGTATAGTTTCGTATTTCTCTTTCCGGTAATAAAGGTATACATTTATGTCCTATGGCTAATACATCAAAAGTAACCCCCTGTCCATAAAAGAACCCAATTAGCAGACGCAGTATTCCTTGTTTTCCCACTTGCAGTCCGCTTCTAATATAACTGTACAAAGTCATAAATATTAACGAACACGGTATTCCTACAATGAATGCATATTTTTCTATTTTACCGATCCACTTTTCTTCTTGATCTAATATATGACGCACAACAAAATACAGAAAGACAAAAACAGCATTTAGCATAATCGGATTTCTCAACCCTATAATCAATGATGGCAATGCTGAACAAAGAAAAATTCCAATGGGCAATATTGCATTTTTCTTTTTAGGCCATGTGGCTAAATAAACACAAAAACTTACCTTCATAAAAGAGGCCAGCGTATAAATCCAAAAGGGAAGCTGTGCTTCAAAGCTTGTATAATAAGCCAAATATCCCTTTTGCCACGTTGCTAAAAGCTTCTCGCCTTCTTGAATAAAAAAGAAAATTCCGGATACATAGAAAAGAAGCAAAGAAATAATCTGTATATTGTTTATGAGTTCTTTTTTTTCATTAGATTTTTTATAACCAAGCGTACTCGGTACCTTTTTCGCTTTGCTTTTCTCCTCTATAAACCAAGTTCCTATCATTAAACCTATCTGTGATAGAAGAATAATCACCAATGAAAACTTTACATGCTCCGTTTCATATAACTTCCACCAAACTTTTCCCTCGCAAAAACTAATAAATGGACGCGACAGCAAAAAAACAAAAAATGTTATTTCAAACATTAAAAAATAAATTCTTCTTTGCAGATTCTCAAAGGAAAAAATAACATTCGCTATCCAAATACTCATTGCGGATACCAGAAAAACGTTATAGTCTTTCAGATAAATTCCCGCTATTCCTGTAAAAATAAATAGCAATACAAAAATATACCTAATACATTTTTTCATTTCATCCTCCTTTTTGCCCTACAATTTTTCTGCTGTTTACATAGGAGGTTCATTTGAACTGATCACGCCACATTTCAATATTTTTTTCCTTTATATTTAACTGAAATTCGATATCTTTATATATGAAATCGCTCAAATTATCCAGCTGTTTTCTTGGTAAAATACATAAATTGATATCTTTTTTCATATCCTCCGCTCTATTATCAACCGATATTATAATCGTACGGCACTTCTTTTGCATAGCCCGGATTCCCGCATGCAGCCTGGTCCCTATAAAATCTATTTGTTTTTCTAGAATTTTATCATAAGCTTCTAATGTCGGTCCTATCAATGTAACCTGATCCCCATCATATATCTCTTTTAAGTATTGCAGATCACCGATCCCCTGTATCCAATAATAGACTTTTTTATAGTTTTCAAGCAAAACTTTAAGCAAATATTTGTCTTTTTCAATATCTTTTGCATAATCTGTTAAAGTAAAAACAACTTCCTCCGCCTTTTTTCCACGAATTTCCGCACAAAAATTATTTGTCAGATCCCATGTAGTCGCGCAGCCTGTATTCAATGCCTTAAAGCCTAAGCCTCTCAAAAATTTTGCTGTCTTTTCATCTCTGGTGCTATGCACATATTCTGTTGACAAAACCTTTCTCAACAGAGATCTTGTATAAGAATTGGGCGTCGCCTTTACACTCCCCATCCCGACTCCTACAGCCACAGCTCCTTTTGCCACTTTACAATTAAAAACATTTATATTCCATAAAGGTGTGGGAAGACACATATTTGCATTAAATAGATTTGTGCCGCATATAAACTTATAGTCTATCTCTCTATAGTGATCTCCTATATTAAATTTACTAAAATTTTGATACCAATGTGAAATCGGCGTATGTGTAGGCAATTCCAGGACATAGTTATTTTCAAGTAAAAATTTCAACTGCTTCTTGCAGCAAGACATAATAATGTCATCACCTTTATTCGGAGACGCTATAGCAGTATTAAATAAAATAATTTTTTTCATTTCTATCTATTCCTTATCCTTTTCATAGTCTCTGTAATTAAGATTCTGTGTCTAAAAATTATCCATCCAAGTATTAAAATACTGATCGCAACATAGATTTTAATATCCGAGAAATAATAGAAACTAACACAAATGCCTAATTGAATCAGAGGGATCCATCTATCTTTTATATAAATCGCTCCATTATAATGATGATAAAGCCAACCTAACCTTAACATAATCGACACCACAAACCCCATCATGATGGAACTGACTACACCAAGCAATCCATGGCTATGCACTAAGATATTCGCGCTGATTGCACAAGTAACCGCACCTAAAACGGATGAAACAAAGATCCATTTTGTTTGATTTTCTGCGATAACGACCTTTCCTACAAAATCTGAATATGCATTACACAATGTATTAAGCAGACATATTGGCAGAATTATCATTGCTTCTATATATTTATCATTAATTATTATGGGATAGACTATTTTAAGCAGCGGTAAAGCAAAAACGATTGCATATATCAACAGATGATAATACATACTCAAACCATTGGTATATAATTTTTTTGAATCTTCTTTTTCGCTAAATACCATCTCCTGCCAAGCCAATGACAATACTGTAGTAACCAATGTGATGGCGGAGGCAAACCGGAGACCCATTGAATAAACCCCATTTGCGCTTGTCCCCAATTCAGCAATGATAACTACCTTACTATAACTTGTCAAAACCCAGTAGGAAATACTATTAATAAATAATGGAAAGCAAAAAATGAATACTTTTTTTAATAAATTCTTATCAATATATTTCTTTTTTAAACAGTGTATCGTATGAATCTTAGATTCTATATAAACAATTTGTAAAAAAGCTCCTACTGAAAAAGCAATATATAAAAACTCAAGTCCTTTCCCGCAAATGCCTATAAAATAAATATTCATAAGAAAGTTTACTGTACTGGATAATAGACCCGAAATAATATATGCCACATTTTTTTGATATCCTCTGATAAACGATGTGTATAAAGACTGCAGCATATAAAAAACAGCATACATTGCTATATAATTCAAATATGGAATATTAAATACTGTTTTTAAAAATATAAAAACGGCGCTTAAAACAACAACCGAAAACCCTACTAAAATCAGACAATTGCAAGTCACTTGGTTTTTATCGTTTATATTGTCTTTTAATAACAAGAACCGGATTGCTCCTACCCATATTTCCAAGCAGGCAACCCCAACAACGATCGTAACTATAGTAATACTATAATCATAATATCCAAACGCATCTGTTGTTAACTTATTAGAATATAGTGGAAGTAAAATAAATGAAATCAATTTTGTCAACACACTTCCAACAAAATAGATACTGGATGTTTTTATAAATTTTAAAACTTTATTCATTCTCTGGCTTCCTTAATTTTAAATATAATTTTTCATATTCTTCAACCATTCTTTCTACACTATACTCTTTTGCTAATTCTTGAGATTTTTCTCCCATTTCCTGCCTTTTCTCGCTATCTTTTATAAGGTTTAGCACTGCATCTGAAATAGCCTCTTCATCTCCAACGTCGACAAGTATGCCATTTTGACCGTCCTTTACTAAATTGACTACCCCTCCTGCCTTAGTAGTAACAATTGGCAAGCCCGCTGCCATTGCCTCTATCACACTCAATGGCAAACCTTCATAATCTGATGTCATAACATAGATATCTGCTGCTGCTAAATATTCTTCTACATTGGACACATTTCCAGTAAAATGAACATTTTCATTCAATTTTAATTCTGACACCAATTGTTCAATTTCGTTCTTTAATTCTCCCTCTCCTATTAAAACTAATTTTATGTTTTTATTCTCTTTTAGAATATTTGCCATACATTTTATAAGTAATTTATGATTTTTCTGCGGTGAAAAACGTCCTACGTTTATTAGTGTAAGCGTACTAGCCTTCTTTCCAGAATAAAACTTGGTTATATCTACTCCATTTTTTATGATTGGAACAACATCGCCTGCTAATTTATAGCATTCTCTTATACTATCTTTTACACCTTCATTAATAGCTACTGCCGTAACACCAAAAAAATGATATGCTATTTTCATCAATTTTCTATATGCTCCAGGTATCTCTTTATCCGCGACATTATGAACTGTATGAACCCTACCTGGCACTCTACAAATAATAGATGGTAATAGCGCATACACACAGGAATATCTATGCGTATGTAAAACGTCCGGTTTTTCCTTTTTTAAAATAGATCTTAGCTTAAAAATAATGCTTAAATCCAATCCTGGTTTCTTATTTAAATAGATAACCGGTATTTTATATTTTTCTATTATAGCTTTATATTTATCTACACAATACTCTTCTGAAAACATAGAAATGATTTTCACATCAAATCTCTTCTGATCTATATATTGCGCGATATTTATTGTTATATTTTCTGCGCCGCCCATGCCCAAATCTGATATTAAAAGTAACACTTTTACTTTCTTCATCTTCAAAATACCTTTCTTACTGATATAACCCTTTCATTCTATTTTTTGTCTCTACGCATAACTTAAAATGATCATTTTACTATAACAAGCTTAGCATCATTCGGGTTCTTTAATTTTTGAAATGCTTTTACCGTAAAAGCCCGAAAATAGATAAACCTGTTAGCATATTGTCTCTCCCATTTCATTTTATAATATGAAAATTCTTTTCTATCAGAAATCATTGAAAGTGCTTCTAGTTGAGCTATATGCAATTTATGATAAAAAGGACTTGCTATTACATTTTCTTGATTATAATCAGACCAGTATTTTCTATCATATTTTTTTATTGATTCGGCTAAATATTCTATAGATTTTTCCATAAGTTTTACATATTTTTCATTATCACTCACTAAGCAAAAATCATATAAACCAAAAAAAGCAAAAATCCAACCATTCAAAATTGCATTTTGTCCTTTATCAAACAATTCCTGAAAATAAAACGTTTGATCTGTATTATATACTGTCGTCCCGCCATCCTCTGTGGATCGTAACATGTAATCTATTGCGTCCTTCGCTTTTGTAAAATATTTGTATTCTCCCGTTTGTTTATATGCTCTTAACAATAATGACGCAGCCTGACCTTGTGTCATTGCAGATTTTTCCTCTGGCAGATTTTTAATTCCTTCATAGATATCCAAACTGCCATCTTCCTTTTGCTTTTCTGCAATATAATTTACACTGGCAATAAATTTGTCATAATATTTCTTTTCAGAAGTACTTAAATATAAATCATAACTCCCCAAACCATATTGTAAAACAGCAACTATCAGTCTACACTTTTCACCTGTATTAGTATAATTGCACGGCAAATCTGACTCATCTATTGTTTCACACCTTAATACTTTGTCTGTTAGATCATTAAAATATCCTTGCAGCTCAGCCGGAACAAAATTTTTCCCTAATGCCTGTTCCACGTGAAGTACGTCTTCCCCACATAACATTTTTATCCATTTATAACAATTCAGCATAAACTTTTTCATTTATATTTTTACCTCTTTTCAATTACTAAGCACCATGCAATGAAAGGAATCGCATATGCGCAGGAAAATATCGGAATAAATAAACATTCCATAGCAACAATTACTACTAAAGTACATGTCTCAAGTCTTTTTTCCTTCCATCCTTTTATAAACAGGAAACTATATAGCAACAGATAAATCAAAAAATTTATGATCCCTCCATCATGTAATGAAACAACATATTGAGAATCTCCGACAAATTCTCCCTCTATAGAAGCCGGACCAACACCAATCACTATATTTTTCTTTATTACTTCCATTGTCTTCTCTAAGTTTCCTTCTGTCTTCCCCTCTGTATTTCCTGTATTTTCCGTATTTGAAATCCCCTTATCCCATTTATCCAAATCTCCGTACCGTGTTTCAAATGCTGAAAACGGATTTAATAATTTTCCAAAATAATAATCAACTTGTCCCGATAAGTTTGCAGTTTTTCCTAATGTAATTACCACAAAAAAGGTCAGCAATATTATAAATAAAGCAGATAATATTTTCTTGTAATCTACACTTATTTTTAATAGAAAAATTAATCCAACTAAAACAAAAAATATTATAAATACACCAATGATAACCGCTTTACTAAACGAAAACAATCCAACGAAAAGTATCATAAACAAAAAAGGTAATTCCTTTTTCCATTTATTCTGCCTGCATATTATAAGTAGCATCATTGTAATTGCAAATAAACAAAAGCCTCCCGTCTCGGTAGAAGAATAAAAAGTTCCAAATCCTCTTAAAAATCTACCAATTTTTTCAGTAGCGTTGATAGCTGCGTCTTTTCCAGGATATGTATACAATAATTTAGTTAATGCAATCCCTATTTTAGGAATAAATATTTGAAAAATCGTTAAAACAAAATTACAAACTATGACACCTTTTATACCTAAATATAAAGACTGCCCGAACATTGCATCCGTTGTGTACAGAGTATACAGTGCAACAACTCCCAACGCCCACTGAATCATTCCTATAAAATGTATTATATGTGCCATTTGATATTGTGCATTTAATAGCCACGATATTCCAATTACAAGAATACTAGCACCCATGCCGATTATAAAAATGAAAACAGGTATGCTCCAATTTGTCTTCTTTTGCCATACAGATTTAAGGAGCCAAATTCCCAGTATCCCTGTAAATAAATATGCCGGATTAATGCCTGTATCTTGTATTTTTATAACTGGAGCACAACAATATGCAAATACTGATATAATTACTGCATTTTTATAATTTTCCTTCTGTAAATAATATAATAGAAATATGGATATAACAATTAGAATTATATCATTTATTGCATATTGCATTATCATTCACCTCAAAACTTAATAATATCTTATAAAATTCTTCATAATTTCTAGCATTATAAAAATTATGTTTCCAATACTCCCGACAATTTTTTCTCAATTGTTTCTTTTCTTCTTCCTTACATAGTACCAATTTTAAAATAGATTTATTCAATTGCATATCTGTAAAGTCAGCATCCAACAAAATGCCTGTCTTTCCATCCACAACTAATTCTGATGTTCCTCCAACATTTGTAGCAATCGCCGGAATTCCAAAGGACATTGCCTCCATGATAGAGACCGGCAAACCTTCTGTTGTACTTAAATTAATAAAGATATCAACTGCTTCACTTTGATAAAATTTCATAATTTCTTGATTATCTACTTTTCCTTTAAATGTCACTTTCGTAGTCTTTAAATATTTATGGCAGCTATCTTCTATATTTTTTCTTTCTGGTCCATCTCCAAAACAGATCCATTCCAACGGATAACCAGTATCCTCAAGTTTTTTTAAAACAAGCGGTAATCGTTCAACCCGTTTTAAGGGAATCAAATTAGAACAAGTAACGATAACCGTTTTCTTTTCATGACGGCATATCTCCTTTTCTCCAAAATCCGATGTCCCTAGATAGCTTTTCTGAAATTTAGTTGCATATGCAGGATATGTCTTTTTCAGATAATTTTCTCCATCTTGGGAACACGGAAATACTCTGTCAATACCATTCAGAATTTCTAATCTAAATGGAAAATATCCCAACCTATTACGATATTCGTATAAGTCATATCCATGAGCTCTTGTGACAAAATGTATATGATAACGATCTTTTAATTCTTCTTTTAATTTTAAAGCTAAATATGCTATATCAAAAAACCAATAGCTATATAATGTATAACTCTTTCCTTTAACCAAATTTTTTTCTAAAATGTTTTTACATATTTTCTCTAAGTATTGTACCTTGCTGTAGAAATATATACAAAAAAGTTTTTTTTGTAATGAATGACATATTTTCCACTCTTTGAACAACTCTTTTTTTCTTCTTAATGCTATAAGATTTTTTAAACAAGAGAAGGCTATAACCTGCTTTTTCCTGGCTTCGACAGGAAAAACTTGTACATTATCCGGAACTTTCCGCGTTTGTACTTTATCCACTACTTGACAGGCTATTACCAGAACTTTTTCATAGTACTTACCTGCTATCTCTATCTCGTTTTCTATAAAGCTTTCTCCATCTCCATACGGATATGTTTTAGTAAATAAGACTAATATACTATTTTTTTTATCTTCCATTTAAAATACGTATTCCTTTTTCTAATCTAGAAACCACTTTCATTATATCTTCATCCTGCAAATACGGATGCATAGGTAAAGATAATACTCTCTCACATAAGGTTTCTGCTTTTGGACACTCTACATAGTCTTTCAAATTTTTAAATGCCTGCTGACAATGCATGGTTTTTGAGTAATATATCATAGAAGGAACATTTTCTTCTGCTAAAAATTGTTTTATAAAATCTCGTTCTTCTTTTGAAGAAAGTTTTATCGTATATTGAGCCCAACTTGAGTAAAACTTTTCAGGTATAACAGGAACCGCAACCAGATCTTTCAGCAATTTCGTATACTTCTCCGCTACTTGATTTACCCTGGAAAGTTCATACTCTTTAAATGCTTTTAATTTCACCTGAAGCACAGAAGCCTGTATCGTATCCAGACGGGAATTCCAGCCAATCCTTACATTATCATACTTATCACTCCCTTTTCCATGTACACGAATGGATCTTAAATATTCCGCCGTCTTATCATCATTGGTAAAGATTGCGCCACCATCGCCATAACATCCTAATGGTTTTGCAGGGAAAAATGAAGTTGTCGCTGCATCTCCAAAACTACATGCTTTTCTATCCTCTATTTGACCTCCAAAACCTTGTGCTCCGTCTTCTAATATCAGTAGTCCATATTTTTTCGCAATTTTTTCTAGTTCTATATAATTAGCCGGCTGACCAAATAAATCAACTGCTATAATAGCGCGTGGTTTTAACTTTCCTTCCGCTTGTACAGCTTTGATCGCCTTTTCCAATGACTTTGTATCTGCATTAAACGTATCTTCAAAAACATCGTAAAATACCGGAGTAGCGCCTGCAAACGCAACAACCTCTGCTGAAGCGAAAAACGTAAAATCCGGTACAAACACAGCATCATTTTCTTTAATATCCCAAGCCATCATCATCATTGTCAAAGCATCTGTACCATTTCCGCAGGTGATACAGTATTTTGTCCCCACGTAATCCGACAATTCTTTTTCTAATTCGCCGACTTGATTTCCGCTTATAAAATTACAATCTTTCAATACTGAAGAAATTGCTGCGTCCATATCTTCTTTTAACACTCTATATTGCGTTTTCAAATCTCTAAACTGCATTTTATCATCCCTCTTTCAATACATAGTAGATCTATGATCTTTTCAATACCCATTTAGCAGTCTGCTTACTTATATTGACGACCGCACTTTTTACATTGCTTATTCTCGTCGAGCCGTTCGCCGCATTCACATACCCACCCGATTTGTTTAGCAGGTACGCCTGCCATAAGCGCATGATCCGGCACATCTTTTGTTACCACTGCTCCTGCAGCGATCATCGCCCATTTCCCGATGGTATGACCACATACGATCGTTGCATTTGCTCCAACGGTTGCCCCTTCTTTTAATACTGTCTTTTTATATCCCGCATTTCCCTTTGGATACTTGGCTCTTGGAGTAAGATCATTGGTAAATACCATAGAAGGACCACAAAAAACGTAGTCCTCCAATTCAACGCCTTCGTAGATAGATACATTATTCTGCACCTTCACGCCATTTCCTATTTTCACATGATTTGACACATTTACATTTTGACCAAAAGAACAATTTTCTCCTATTTCAGCACCACTTTGAATATGACAAAAATGCCAGATTTTTGTCCCTTTCCCTATTTTTACATGATCATCAATATAACTGCTCTCATGTACAAAATACTCACTCATTAAAATTCTCCTACCATATCTGTACTTGCAAATTCACCTAAAGGAAGTTTTACAACTTGTCCTTCCTTTTGGCTCTTATAGATTGCCAATACTAATTCCAAAGCATTTCTTCCCGCATAAGCATCTACATATGGCTGTCTATTATTTTGTATTGCCTCTATTACATCTGCATAAAGACTTGTATGCCCGTTGCCATAGACATTACTTGTCTGTTCTTCCAGGCCTTTGTTAGCTGTATCCTTTTCTGTCTCATCCGCAAAATTCCAAACATCAATATTATTTGTGGATTTCCCTCCTAATTTTACTGTCCCGTTTTCTCCAAACAAATATAAAGTTTCTTCCAGATTCTGCGGGTATACATTCGTAGTCCCTTCAATGGTTGCCACGGCTCCGTTTTTAAACTTAACAACAGCCATTCCAATATCTTCTGCCTCCAAATAATGATGAAACTGCTGTTTGGTTACGCCGTACACTTCTTCGATCTCATTGCCCATCATCCAGCGCAAAAGATCAATCCCGTGTATGCACTGATTCATCAATGCGCCGCCGTCCTGCTCCCATGTTCCTCTCCATGGCGCCTGTGTATAATAATCTTTATTCCGGTTCCAGCGTACATGAATCGAACCGTGGGAAAGTTTTCCAAATCTTCCTGCCTCCAGAGCCTTTCTCATCTCCTGTACGGCAATATTAAACCTGTTCTGATGACAGGCGGATACTTTTACTCCTTTTTCTTCTGCAAGCCGGATAATCTTATCTGCATCCTCCATACTCATTGCCATAGGTTTTTCAATAATCACATGAATTCCATGCTCAATACAATATAACGCAATTTCTGCATGAAGTCCGCTTTCTGTAGCGATTCCCACTAACTCGAGTCCATTTTCCTCTATCATTTTTTTATAGTCTGTATATCTCTTGATCGTCGTATCTTTTTCTAAACCATGTTTTGCTAAAACATTTTCAATATGTTCCGGCACAACATCACAGGCCGCTACAAATTCCAGTTTATTATTAATCACTGCTTTTACATGATTCGTAGAAATACGTCCACAACCGATTAACGCATATTTCATGCTATTCCTCCTCTAAAGAATCTCTATATTGTTTCTATCCTTAATATCTTTCATTACATTTTTTGTATCAAAAATTGCCACTGCATTTTCCTGTATCATTTTATAATCCACATTAGAATGTGCTGTTGTAATCATAACTAAATCGTAATAAGCAATGATTTCCGGGTTAATCTCTTTAATTCCCTGATATGTGTTACCCTCATATTTGTATTCATCAATCCAAGGATCATAGAAATCCACATTTGCCTTTTCCGCTTTTAGTACCTCGATCACTCGTAAGGCAGGGCTCTCTCTGTAATCATCAATATCCTGTTTATAGGCAACGCCCATAACAAGCACTTTTGCTCCATTCATTGCTTTTGAATGTCTATTTAAAATTTTATTAGCCCTTTCTACACAATACTCCGGCATTTTATCATTAATCATCATTGAACTTTCAATCATAGACGTGTGAAAACCATATTCTCTTGCTTTCCAGCTTAAATAATAAGGATCTAAAGGAATACAATGTCCTCCTAAACCTGGTCCCGGATAGAATGCTTGAAAACCATAGGGTTTTGTCTTTGCTGCATCTATTACTTCCCACATGCTAATGCCCATTTCCTGACATAACATCGTCAATTCATTTACTAAACCAATATTAATATTTCGGTATGTATTCTCCAGTATCTTTTCCATCTCCGCAACTGCCGGAGATGAAACTTCATATACCTCACCTTCTAAAACTGTCCGATACATTGCCGCTATTACTTCTGTTGCATCCTTTCCGATTGCGCCTACTACTTTCGGTGTATTCTTTGTTTTATAAATTAAATTTCCCGGATCTACACGTTCTGGTGAAAAGCCCAAATAGAAATCTTTTCCTGCCTGCAGACCAGATCCTTCTTCTAAGATCGGTTTGATCAATTCCTCCGTAGTACCCGGATAAGTCGTTGATTCTAAAACAACCATCGTTCCCTTTGTTAAATACCGGGCAATCGCCTCTGTAGACGCTTTTACATAACTTATATCTGGCTGCTGATGTTTATCCAAAGGTGTAGGGACACAAATTGCAACAAAGTCTACTTCTTTCACAAAACTAAAATCCGTTGTCGCACTTAAGATGCCTTCATCTACCAATTTTTTTAAATCACTGTCAACCACATCGCCTATGTAGTTATGTCCCGCATTTACCATATGAACTTTTTCTTCCTGCACATCAAATCCTATCGTTTTAAAGCCTGCTTTTGCTTTTTCTACCGCCAGTGGTAACCCTACATAACCTAGTCCTACCACACCGACTTTAATTTCTCTGTTTGCGATTTTTTTTAATAATATTTCTTTCATTTTAATATTTCCTTTCATAATATTCACAAAATCTTTCATTTCAATGAACTCCTATTGCTTTACATAAAATATACTCAACTTTATCCGTCAGGTATTTATAATCAAACTCCTTAGCCGCTTCATATGCTCTTTCACAATAAGATTTATATTCCCTGTCAGATAAATTTTTAAACATCATAATTGCTTTTGCATATTCTTCTGCATCAGCGAATTTCTCGGTTATTCCTAAATTTTTCCGCCGAATCAAATCATAATTAACTGGCAAATTACACAAAATCGGTTTTGCGCTCGCCATATATTCAAACAATTTATTCCAACTACAACCATATTTATTAATACCCGCTGATTTTACATTGATTATATTCAAATCTGCTTTACTTAAAATATATGGAATATATTTTTTGCTCACTCTACCTTCAAAAAGGACTTTTAGCCCTTGCGCATCGCTTTGCTTTTTCAACTTTTCTTTTTCTGTTCCATCGCCATATATATATATACGAATATTGGAATCTTTAATATATTTGGCTGCATCGATCAAAGTTTGAAGATTATTCACTTTTCTGATAGATCCCATATAAACTACTTTAAACGATTTATCATCACATATTGAACTATTTTCCAATATATACTTTTCTCTATTAAAATTAAATTCTTCCAGATCCACTCCATTATTTACATGGTTTACTTTATTCAAGTCTACCACCTTGTCCCAGCCTTTATCACGTATGTAGTCTTTCCCGCCCTCCATCGTGAAGATTAGCTGGTCAGCTTTCTTATAGATCCATTTTTCCAACTGATACAGTATCTGAATGATTGGATTTTTTCTGGACATTCCATTATATTCCACAATCGATTCCGGCCATAAGTCTCTGACTTCCACTACTACCGGAATCTTATGTTTTCTTCCGAACAACAAAGCAAAATAGGAAACAAATAAATCTGGTGAAGACGTATAGATCACATCCGGTCTCTGCTCTTTGTAGAATTGTTTCATGGTCTTCCATGTCTTAAAAGGCAGATCCATCATATTAATGATCCGATCCATTCCGTTTCCTTTATAATCTCTGCTCCGCACAAATGTATACTCCACCCCGTCTTCCATTTTTTCTCTGTAAAGGGATTTATCACGGATCATATTGATATCTGTATTGTGGATTTTACTGGAAGTAAAAATCTTTACAGTATGCCCCTTTTTCTGCAGATACTTAGAAAAATAATAATGTCTTACTAACCCTCCCATGCTCGGTGGTATTGCATAGTGATTAACAATCCATATGTTCATCGAGGTTTCTCCTTCATCATCTCATGACTGCCACAACTGTGGCGATCATTGTCTTTATATCCTGTCCAAAACTAAAGTTCCGGATAGACTGCAAATTATACTTCATTTTTTCCGGCAATATCTTTTCGATATATACCCGATCCGCATTGTCGGCAGATTCCAATAAACGTTCTTCATCTTTATATTCAATGCTGGCAAGTGACGTCACTCCCGCCGGCATAAGAAGCGTTGCTTTCATTTCGTCTGTATAATGAGCAACATACTTCTCCACTTCCGGCCGGGTGCCTACAAATGTCATATCTCCCGTCAGGATATTCAAAAGCTGCGGCAGTTCGTCCAGACGGCAGCCTCTAAGCACTTTTCCCACTTTTGTCACTCTGGCGTCACCTTTTGTCGTCACCTGCGTACCTATCTGATCCGCATGATCGACCATGGTTCTGAATTTAAAAATCCTAAATGTTTTTCCATACTGTGTCACTCTCACTTGTCTGAAGAACACCGGTCCCTTTGAGTCTGTCTTTATCCAGACGCTTAACACAAGTAAGACCGGTGACAGTAAAAGCAACAGAATACTTGCGGCTATTATATCAAATATACGTTTCAGAAGCAAACTCCCTTTACGCCTCTGCAGCATATCATAGTATATTTTCACTTCTTCCACTTGCATATCTTTCGGAAGATCGTTCCACTTCCTCATACTTCTTTTCCTCACTTACACATAATCAGGCAAAGCCGCCTGTCTAAAAGGCATGTACCTAGACAGAAACACATTGTTTGAACACATCGATCACATACTGTACTTCTTCATCCGACAGTTTTGTGTGAAGGGGAAGCGTGATCTCATTTTCAAACATGGCATATGCGTTCGGATACTCTTTTATATCAAATCCCAGATCTTTATATGCTGTCAAGAGGGGCAGCGGTTTATAATGTACGTTTGTCGCAACTCCGGCTTCCGCCATTTTTCTGATGATCTGATTGCATTCTTCCCTGTTCTTTCCATTTACTCTTACCAGATACAGATGTCCGCTGGATGCATAGTCTTCTCCGAAATGTCTGAGTATTTGCACATCCAGATCTTTCAAACCTTCATTATACATCTCTATGATTTCTTTTCTTCTCTGCAAAAGTGCGGGATACCTTCTTAATTGTACGATTCCCAGAGATGCCATGATATCTGTCATATTGCATTTAAAATAGGGCGCCACGATGTCATATTCCCATGCTCCCAGCTGTGTTTTTGCCAGTGCGTCCTTGGATTGTCCATGTAAAGAAAGGAGCATGTATTGTTTATAGATTTCTTCATTATCCACGCCTTCTATATCTTTCCATACAACTGCTCCGCCTTCCGCTGTCGTCAGATTCTTTACGGCATGAAAAGAAAAGCTCGTAAAATCCGCGAACTCTCCACTGTGTTTTCCCTTTTTCACTGCACCAAAGGCATGCGCGCCATCGGCAACGACTGCTATGCGGCCAATCTTCTTCTGTAATTCTGTCTCTGCATGAAATAATTCTTTTTTACGTTCTACGATTTCAAAGATCCGCTCATAATCACAGATTACTCCTCCCAGATCAACAGGTATGATCGCTTTTGTTTTTTCTGTGATCGCCGCTTCCAGTTTCTCATAATCCATCTCATAGGAATCAGGCTGCACGTCTACCAGCACGATCTTGGCGCCTACGTGCTGTATCACACTCGCCGACGCCGTGTACGTATAGGCGCTGGTGATCACTTCATCCCCTGGGCCTATCCCAAGTACCCTTAATGTCATTTCGCTGCACGCTGTCGCGGAATTTAAACACACCGCCCTGCTCGTATGACAATATGCCGCGATCTGCTTTTCAAAAAGTTTCGTCTTCGGCCCTGTTGTGATCCAGCCGCTTCTTAATGTATCAGCTACTTCTGCGATTTCCTCTTCTGTAATATCCGGAGGGGAAAATGCTATATGCATGTTCTTCATCCTATTTATCCTCCACTACTGGTTTTTCATGACTTGCTCTTCCAAGACTTAACAATTCCTGATAAGCTTCTTCGTCTCGTTCTTTATCTTCCGGTCTGATATGATAAGTGGGTACAATCCTGGATACGATTTCCTTTACATCTCTCTGTTCGTCTGCCGCCGCTTCCTCCAGCAGCTTCAGTTCACTTAAGAAATGCACCTCGTTAAATTCCAGCGGCTTTCCGACATAGATCAGATTATTTGCTGTCTTCTTAAGCCCTTCTTCCTTTGTCAGGATCTCTTCATACAATTTTTCTCCCGGCCGCAGTCCTGTATAGACAATATCCATGTCTACTCCTAAAGTATACCCAGAAAGCCGGATCAAATTCTTGGCAAGATCCGCGATCTTCACCGGTTCTCCCATATCCAGGACAAAGATTTCTCCTCCTTTGGCAAGAGCTCCTGCCTGCAATACCAGAGATACCGCTTCCGGTATAGTCATAAAATAGCGGATGATATCCGGATGGGTCACCGTCACCGGACCGCCTGCCGCCATCTGCTTTTTAAACAGCGGTATAACGCTTCCATTACTTCCCAGCACGTTTCCAAAACGAACTGCTACAAATTCGGTACGGGAATATCTGCTGAATGTCTGTATGATCATCTCACAGAGACGTTTGGACGCCCCCATGATATTTGTAGGATTCACAGCCTTATCCGTAGAGATCAATACAAACTTTTTCACGCCATACTTATCCGCCGCCCTTGCTGTCTTATATGTGCCAAAGACATTATTTTTGATTGCCTCATTTGGACTGTCCTCCATCAGAGGCACATGCTTATGGGCTGCGGCATGATAGACCACATCGGGACGATATAGGTCCATCACACTTTCTATCCGTTTTGTATTTCTTACGGAACCGATCAGTACCTCCAGCTTCAACGCCGGATATTTTTTCTTCAATTCCTGCTGAATATCATAGGCATTATTTTCATAAATATCAAATATGATCAATATCTTGGGATTATGTGCCGCTATCTGCCTACACAGTTCGCTGCCGATAGATCCGCCTCCGCCTGTCACTAACACGACCTTATTCCTGACATAGCCAGAGATACTGTCGATATCGATCTTGATCGCATCTCTTCCCAGCAGATCTTCGATCGAAACTTCCCGCAGCTTTGAGACGCTGACTTCCTCTGTTATCAGCTGGTACATACCGGGAAGTACTTTCATCTTACATTCTGTCTCATTGCAGATCCGCAGGATCTCCCTTGTATCCTTTGCATTTGCTGAAGGAATCGCTAAAATAATTTCATCAACGTTATATCTTTTGGCTAATTCTTTTATCTTTGTTCGGTCTCCCATAATACGGACACCTCGGATATATTTTCCCTTTTTAGAAGGATTGTCGTCGATCACGCAGACCACATTTCGATTCAAATGCCTGCTGGTCTTCAGTTCCGTGATAATAATATTTCCGGCTTCTCCCGCCCCGATCACCATCGTATTGATCGGGCGCTTTCCGGTCTTTACCAGTCCTCTTTTTAACACATGCAGGATCCGGTAAGAAAATCTCGTAGCCAATGTTGTCATTGTAAGGAAAAAGAAATAAAAGATATGGAAGCTTCTCGGTACCGGCAGGTACAAAAAGCCCATCCCCATCGCCTGAAATGCCGTAGAAAGCAGACTGGCTCCGACGATCAGTCCTGCTTCATGCATACTTGCATAAGACCATACCCTGTTATACAGATTTAAAACAAGAAAGATTACAAGAGTTGTCACTATATTGATCCATACATAAGCTTTTATACTCGCCATATATTCTTCCGGCACCCAGCCGGAATACACATTATCCAGCTTAAACCGGATGATCAATGCAGCATAGGTATCAAAAATAATCATAAGAATATCTACGATAAAAAGTAAAATCATTCTTGTCCTTGACGTCTTTAGACTAAGTATATTTTTCATAAAATCCTCTCCGATAATACTGTTACAAATTATTACAACTTTTTTACATACTATAATATAATACCAAACTTCTATAAATTATACAATAAGTATATAACGAAAAAATGTATATATATTGTGCTTTTTATTTTAATTCAAAGATTCTCCGTCCGTTAAAGTTCCGCCTTCTTCTTCCACCACATTGATCAGGTCTATGATCTCGTCTACCTGCGCATAATCCGGCTCTACAACAGAAAGCAGCGTATCTCCGCTGGAATAACAGTATCCTTCGCTGTTATACCCTTCTGCGGCTATCGACTGGATCGTCCATTTTGCGTTTTTATTTAACTGATATTTGATCAAAGCATTGATCTGATCCTGGGACATGTTGGTTTCAACATCCTTACTCACCTGATTCATAATGCTGTTTGCCTTTAGGAGCATCGTCGGCGACAGACATTTCTTCAGCATCGCCGTGATCACCGCCTGCTGGTTCTTTCCTCTCTGGTTGTCTCCATCCGGCAGGTTCTGCCTTTCTCTTGAGAAAGCAAGTGCCTGTTCTCCTGTAAAATGATTCATTCCCTGCTGTACATCCATCACATACTCTGAATCCGGACTCGTAGTAAACGCATATTCTGAGTACACATCAATGCCGCCTAACGTATCGACAATATCGATCAGTGACGTAAAATTCAGACGTGCGTAATAATTGATTTCTGTCTCATACAGTTCTCCCAACGTTTCCATAGAAGCATCTACTCCATAGATTCCCGCATGGGTCAATTTATCCGGCAAGCCTTCGGAAATACCCGGGATTGGCACATAATAATCCCTTGGCGTTGTCACCAGCAGGATCTGATATGTCTTCGGATTGACGACCGCTATAATATTCACATCACTCCGGCTCGTCTCAGACACGTCGCCATATACATCAATACCGCTGATATACACTGTGAATGGCTTCTTTGTAATACTGCTGTCTCCAGAGCCGCCAAAATCAAGCTGTATGCGGATATCATGACTGTAAATGATCTTCACACTTTCTTTAAAATCCGGAACAACTTCTTCCATGAGGCTTGTATATGCCTGGTTGTAAACAATCGCATCTACTTCACCGTCACGCAGAGCTACTGCCTGTTCCTGAATAGAGTCATATTCAGCAGTCACTATATCTGCCCCTAACTCCTCCTGGATATCTGTCACCGCGGCCTGCATATTATCCGCGCCTTTTTGGAATTGTACGCCAAACGTATAATCTGCCGCATCTTCCAGAACCTCTGCCGGATCGTCTGCACGCACTGCCACGACCATCTTGTCCACTTTATAACCGCCGCTTGTGATCTTTCCAATCATATCATTTGCCTGTGCCACATAGTAGGAACCAGCCAGCAAAACCATCGTCATAAGAAGGCTGAATATTTTTCCGGGCACTCCCCGTCTGCGGCGTGCCACCTGTGAATTCAAAGTAATGCACCACAGTAAAAATAAAAACGCCGCTATCAACGCCAGATATTTTACAGGCAGCATGCCCAAAAGATACAGGACGATCATCAAAAGGATACTGGCGATCGTCTGAAGAACGATACAGACTGTACCGAACCGATTCCGTTTTGACCGTCGTGCATATTTATCTGTCTTTCTTTTGCTTTGTGCAGCAGTATCTGCCCGCCTTGTTTGCTTTGCCATCCTATTTTCTTTTCTCCATTACCTTTCCCGCAGTCTTTATATCATTCAAATAATGTGGAAGGATATACTCCGTTTTGGATCAGTCCACGGATTGCGTTTACAACCGTTTCCTTATCCTCTTTATAAGTCACTCCAAACCATTCATCAGGAGATTCTAATACTTTTACTTCCAATTTTTTCTCCGCCAATAAAGAACCTATGAGCGTCGGAAGTAAATATTCTGCTTTTAAATCCTCTTCCTTTATATTATCCAAAAACTCTGCAAACCCGACTTCCAGAATGCCAAAGAAGGTGGGATTTAATCCCCACATATTCATAGAAACCGGTAAGTTTGCATCCAGCACAGTCTCTTTGCCTTCTTCTCGGATCACTGCGTTCTCCCCGTCTTTTTCTATATGATGGGTCTCCGTTATATCTAACAGGTATCCATCTTCATCAATGTGACAAACGCCTCTTGTCACGCCTCCGTTGTCACTAAGCGTGTTTTTTAAAACAAAGCTGACCATGCAAATTTGTATTTTATCAGTTTTCACAGGTGTTGTCAAATAGGCATATGCTTTTGCAAAAGCTTCTTTCCCATAATAATCATCTGCATTTATCACAAGAAACGGCGTATCGACAAGTTCTTTGCAGCAAAGGATCGCCTGCCCTGTCCCCCAAGGCTTTGTACGTCCGGCAAAACGTTTTTTATAGGCTTTGGGAATATCTTCCACTTCCTGATAGGCATATTCCACTTCCACGATTTTTTCGATCCGGTTTCCGATAACCGCCTTAAAATCTTCTTCCAGATTTTTACGGATCACAAATACAACTTTATCGAATCCCGCTTCCAAAGCATCATAAATAGAATAATCCATGATGATCTCACCATTTGGTCCCACCGGTTCCAACTGTTTGATTCCTCCTCCGAATCTACTCCCAATGCCTGCGGCCATGACCACCAACGCAGCTCTGCTCATAACTTTCTCCTTTCTCTGATTTTTCTATACTTTTATGTAAAACCACACTTGAAGTGCCTATTCGCCCAGTCCATCTTCTACAATCCGCATCATTTCTTCGAGAGCTTCTATTTCATCTTTTCCCTCACAGAAAATCTCAATCTCATCTCCGCTCTTCACGCACGCTCCTAGAACGCTCAACACACTTTTTGCGTTTGCGGTCACATCCTCTGCTCTGCTGATTTTCCGGATAACGATCTTACTTGCGAACTGCATCGCTGTTTTGCAGAATAATCCCGCCGGCCTTAAATGCAGACCCGTCGGATTTTTGATTTTCACTTTTCCACTAACCATCCCTGACACGCCTTTCCTTTCCTAACTTTCTTTTTCCTCCAGTGTAACCTTGATGGAAGGAATCTCTTTTAAACTAATGCCATCCGGCACATCTACAGTCACAGGTACTTTGTAGACGCCCGGCTCCGTATATTTCTTCAGATCTACGGAGACAGCCTCTGTAATATCCAGTGTTTCCAACAATTCTTCTTTCCCCGTAAACTGCAGGGAGATTTCTGCTCCAGGCTCATAACTGACCTTCAGTTTTTCTGACAGATTTGTCACTTTTATAGACTCTGCCTGTATTTCTACTGTCTTGACACCCTCCTGCTCTGCCATGACCGTAACCACAACCGTATTTGCCGTCTCCTCTGCCAATGTGACCCCTTCCGGAAGATAAGGAAGAACATCGACCGCTCTTTCTTCCTTGCCCTGGAGACCTGTGATATCTATCACAGAGTTCGGGATTACGATCTCTTCGATTTGATCTAAATCTTCTTTGTCACCGCATATCTGTATGCTTGACGGCTCTACCGTCAAACCTGTGTAGACAAAGCCTTCAGCAGGGATGCCGGATACAGACAGATTCAACGGCACTGTCTTTGTTTCCAACATTTCTATATATACACTGATTCCCTGTTCTCCAAGGTTATTTGTCAGCTGTGTCTGATCTATCACATTTCCATTGACATCATATAAGATCAATTCAGCTTCTAGTTCTGTATCTCGCGAAAGTCCAGATACATCTATCTTTGCTGCAGCTTTGCTGATCTGCTGTACCAAGGACTCCGAGCCGCCGATAGAAACTTTCTCCGGATTGACAGTCATCTCTCCAACTACATAACCGTCCCTAGGAGTTCCTGTCGCACTGACTGTCAGCGGGAATGTATTTTTCGTCTTTCCTTCTACTTTGATCTTGAGATTCCGCGGATTAGCCTCTGCCAGTTCATATTTGTCCGAATATCCTTTTACGCTTGCGGAAATAGGCACAAGATAGGTATTTGTATCCATCTCGCTCAAGTCCGCCGTAGCGACGATATCTTCTTTCGAAATATCGGACAGCACAGACCTTTTCGCATACACAGTTACAGAAGTTTTCTGTTCCTCCAGAACCTGATACACCTTTCCTTGATTCGTTACGATCTCCGGATTGACGATCATGACATCCACATCTGAAAATGTTGCCTTTGACACCGGATCATCTATATTTACTACGATCAACCAGAGCAGGGCAGCGAAAACAAACGCCATGATCTTCAGGCCAAAATTTTGCTTCCATCTATCTTTCTTCATTTTTCCGCCGTCCTTTCTTCCTCAAAGTAAATTTCTTAGATTCAGGACTCCTATATTGGATCTGATGCAGTCTTGCAGACAGATATTCTCTTGTCACTCCTCTGGTCAAATATCCCGCCATCGCAATGGATACTTTTCCTGTCTCCTCAGAAACGACGATCACCAGCGCGTCGCACACTTCGCTCATTCCAAGAGCCGCTCTGTGTCTGGTTCCCAAATCTTTGCTGATCTGCATATTGTCAGAAAGAGGGAGATAGCAGGTAGCCGAGGTGATCCTGTCTCCGCGTACGATCACTGCTCCGTCATGAAGCGGCGTATTGTGCTCAAAAATATTTAGAAGAACCTGGGAAGATACTTTACAATCAAGTTCAATACCTGTCATCTCATATTCTGTAAGACGGATTGCCTGCTCTACAACGATCAGAGCTCCGGTACATACTCTCCCCATGTCAAAACATGCAGAAACAATCCCTTCTATCGTTTCATCTGAAAATCTCTGATTTTCCTTATTTTTGTCAAAGGGGTTGATGGTACTCAAAAGATTCTTTTCACCTAATTTTTCCAATGCGCGGCGTAATTCCGGCTGAAATACAACTACCGCCGCTATTGCCAATACATTGATCGATTCTTTTGCAAGAAAAAGGATCGTATGCATCTGAAAGATCGCCGCAGCCAAAATAAACAAAGAAAGTATGATGATCCCTCGCAGCAACATCCAGGCTTTCGTATTTTTGATCCACAACATAATCTCATATACAATGACAGCAACAATAAAAATTTCAATAATATCTGTCACTTGTATATCTGGAAAATACCAGCCGTCTATGAAGTTTTTAAAAAATCCACTAAGCCATAATCTCACCTAAGCCACCGCCTTATTTCTGTTTTTCTTCATCCAGCCCAAGTTCCTTGCTCAGACTCCTCGTAAGGAGAATCTCATCCGTGGACTTTGCTCTTTCCTCTCTGCTGTTTTCCACTGCTTTTCTATTCGCTGTTCTTCTTTTCAGTTCCATCGCTCCATCGGACATGTGCTGCAGTTCGGATGAATCGATCGCAACTGTCTCCTGTCCCTGATGCTTGGTAATACGCTTTACACTTTTTTCAGGCACTGCCACGCCCACTTTAGGAACTGCCTTTACATAATAATAGTATTCATCATCTTCAAACTGTATATGCTCTGTTCCGCTGTAATCGACAGAAAAGAATAAAAATTCCAGTACTAATCCCACAAGCATTGCCATAATGCCGCTGCCGATCAGAACAGCATAAGAAATATGCAGTCCCAGGGCAAGATTCCCTGCCATCCCGACAATGACCGCAGCAACCGCTCCTGCTGCGGAAGCAATCTTCCACGCATGATCTACAGCACGAGTGCGTATCGCATTTACAACCAATAATCCAAGGACAACAGCTAATGCTATCGTCCACATTTCTTTATTTCCGACCGCCTGCTTCGCGAAAGTCATAAGGGTACTTATCATCCCTCCTGCATCTGCGCCCTGCAGTGCAGTGGAAGAAACCTTCACCAAATGTACCAGATAATATGCCATCACACCGCACGCTGCCGGCACAGCTAAAACCGGAGCTCCCATAAGGCCAAACGCCACCGACAGCACTACAGGCATTTTATATGCACAGGCAAGCACCGCTATAAGGACCACCCACGCTCTTTTTGGAGTAAAACGGAAATAAAAAATATACATCAACAGAAAAACCCCCGCCGCAAACGCTGCGATCGGCATAGACAGAGCATACAGATGAACCAGTACCAGAGCCGTTGCCGCAAGCGTCATGATCAGAAGCGGCAGAAACGCACAGACAGCTGCCAGACCCACCGTACATATTATAGAAGAAGCGCCTTTCATAAAGCCGATATTTGCATTGATCGTTCCAAATAAAAGGAGCCCAAATAAAAACTGCAGCGCTTTTGTAATATACATAGAATATTTCGCATATATCTGTTGGATCTGTTCTTTTAAAACAAGTAATGTACTCATAATCTACCTTTTCTCCTTCATATACAACTTTCCGATACGGGATAGATCCCTGTAATATTTCTTTACTCTTTGCTTTGCTTTATTGTGTTTTTTCTTATAAAAACTGCTCGCACAGATCCCGTATATAACGATCAGAACAAGGTAAGCACCGATCGCCACAGCCGCTAGGACAAATAATTTTGTAAAATCTAGATTTTGCAGCAGACTGTCTGAATAGCAGAACACAATTCCGCCTGCCAGACAGGCGTATCCGATCGTAATCCACACAAGTGTCAGCCATGTATGGAGACTTGCATAATCCTTTTTATAATAACTGCTGATTTTCAAATCTTCTTCAGCCTGATGTTTCTCGTAAATTGCTGTTTTTGTCATCAGCCGTATCCTGCCTTTATCCAACATATATACTCTGCACACCTTTCTATTCTTCACGTTATTTTTTCTCGCACTTATGCTAACACATCATTTTTAGTATAGCATACACTCAGAGCCCTTGTCCAATGCTTATAGTCAAAAAATATACATTTTGAGCGCCTGCTTTTTTTAATATTTTTGCTGCCGCATGTATCGTATTTCCGGTCGTATAGATATCATCGATCAGCAATACATTTCTCTTTGGCTTCCACGTTTTTACCACCCCAAATGCCCTTTGTATGTTTTTCCTTCTCTCACTGTCGCTGAGCAGTTTCTGCGGCATCGTTTTTCTAACTCTTTGCAGTGCGCCTGCGTTTACCGGGATCTCCGTATATTCTCCAAGCTTTCTTGCCACCAGCTCTGCCTGATTGAAACCTCTCCTCCTTTGTCTTGACGAATGAAGAGGGATTGGGAGAATTTCTTCAATCTTCCAATTTTCTATCTGTCTGCCATACCGTTTCGCAAGTTCTTCTCCAAAAACGTCTGCATACACTCTTTTATTATGATATTTAAACTGATAGATAGCCGTACTTACCGGCTCTTTATGTACCCAAAGACTCCTTCCCTGAGCATAGGACAGTGTATGCCGCAGACAGTCACTGCAATATTCTTCCTCTTCTGTCTCCAATGGTTTTCCACACTTCATGCAGCGCGGCTCATCTATATAGACGATCTTTTTTCTGCATACAGCACAGATGCCTTTCCTTTCTATCCGTCCACAAAACGGACATACCGGTGGATATAACAGATCTAAAATTCGGCTATGCGTTCTGCCAGGCTTGTGTATCTGTTCTGTTCGTTTTTGTTTTGTATCATTTCCTGAAATGTCGCATCACTCCCTACAATTGTTAGACATTTTTTTGCCCTTGTCACAGCTGTGTACAACAGATTGCGGTTATACAAAAGTCTAGGACCCGGAAGAAGCGGAATGATCACTGCCGGGTACTCGCTTCCCTGGGATTTATGTACCGTGATCGCATAGGCAAGTTCTAACTCATCCAGCATGTCAAACGAATATTTTACTTTGCGTCCTTCATCATACTCTACTTCTACCGTCTCATCATAAAAATAAATATCTCGGATGATCCCCATATCTCCATTGAACACACCCAGCCCCTTGTCTACCACGAGCCCGAACTTCGTACTGACTTCCCATTCCAGCTGATAATTGTTTTTTATCTGCATCACTTTATCTCCCACCCGGAATATCCTGCCGTTTATTTCCTTTTCTTGTTTCTGCGGTTCCGCAGGGTTCAAATATTTCTGTAGGATCGTGTTTAATCTTTCTACCCCAAGAAGTCCCTTTCTGGTAGGCGTCATCACTTGTATCTCTGTAGGAAGTGCATCTACATATTTCGGCAGCTTCTTTTGGATCAGTGTAATAACTACACTGATGATAACATCTGCTTCCTGCCGTTTCAAAAAGAAAAAGTCTCTGCTTTTATTATCCAAGACCACCGGTTCACCGGCATTGATCTTATGTGCGTTTACCACAATATCGCTCTGTCCTGCCTGCCGGAATATTTTTGTCAATGTCACGACCGGAAACCGGTTTGAAGAAATGATATCTTTCAGGACGCTTCCCGGACCTACGGACGGAAGCTGATCCACATCGCCTACCAGTACGAGACGCGTGCCCGGAATCACTGCGGATAAAAGCGCATGCATAAGCGGCAGATCCACCATGGACATTTCATCGATGATGAGCACATCTGCCTCCAGAGGATTGTCGCGGTTCTTCATAAAACCGCCTACATTTCCTTCCTCCTCCGGGTTGCCGTTTACCTCCAGCAGACGATGTATTGTCTGCGCCTCATAGCCCGTCGCCTCCGTCATTCGTTTTGCCGCCCTCCCGGTAGGCGCTGCCAGTAAAATACTCATCCCTTCCTTTTCAAAAAATTGTATCATCGTATTAATGGTCGTCGTCTTCCCGGTACCCGGTCCTCCCGTCAATATCAAAAGCCCATGCTTGATCGCTTCGATCACTGCCTTGTGCTGTAATATGTCCAGAGAAATATTTTCCTGTTCCTCCACTTTTTTCAAGCGCTTTTCCATCATATCTTCTGGCATTTTACAGTCTATATCTAAATCATGAAGCATTTTTGCTGTATTGAGTTCCATATAATAATAATGGGCGGGGTACACACGGATTTCTCCTTCCGTCTCTTTCATTACTGTCTTGCGCTCCACACATAGATCCATCACATATTTTTCAATATCTTGGATCTCTATCTCCAAAAGTTCTCCTGCCCTTCTCAGCAGGATATCCTGCGGAAGATAAATATGCCCTTCCCCAACTGCCTGCTGTAATGTGTAAAACAATCCGCTGCGGATCCGATAATCTGAATCTGTGTGTATCCCGATCCGGGAAGCGATCTCATCTGCCGTTTTAAAGCCGATTCCCTCTATATTGTCTGCAAGCTGGTAAGGATTTTCTTCCAACACACGATATACTTTTTCTCCATAATGCTTATAAATCTTTGCCGCCAGAGTAATGGAGATCCCGTATTTCTGAAGATAGATCATGGCCTGGCGCATATCCTTCTTTGCCGCTATCTGCTCAGCAATCTCCTGCGCTTTTCTCTCACTGATCCCTTTTACTTCTGCCAGCCTTTCCGGTTCCTGCTCAATGATCCGGAAGGTATCTTCCCGAAACTTTGCCACAATCCGCCCCGCCAGCGCTGCTCCTACCCCTTTCACAGCCCCAGAGCCCAAGTATCTTTCGATAGATACTTTGTCTTCCGGCTCTTTTACCTTATGTAAAACTACCTTAAACTGGCTTCCATATACATTATGATTTACATATTCTCCATGCAGTTCCAACAGTTCTCCTTCACTGATAAAATTAAACTCTCCAACGCAAGTGATCTCTCCATCTTCATTTTCCAGATTCAGCACTGTATATCCATTCTCTTCATTCCGAAATACAATATGTTCCACATACCCAGTAACTACTTCCACGCTTTTCTCCTTCTCTCCCCGTATACAGCTCGATTTTTCCTATAATTATTTATAGAAACAACTATATAAAGACAACATATAGAAACGGAGATATGCCCTCTCAAAGACCACACCCCCGTTCCCTGTTCTTTGTTGATTTTATCCTACAATCTAAAAATCTTTTCTGCCGCTCATAAATTCGACAAACTGCCCTGTTCCTATTGCAACTACCTTCATCGGATCTTCTGCCGTCATCGTATTAATTCCTGTCTTTTCTTCTATCAATTCTTCTAAGCCACGCAGCATAGCGCCGCCTCCTGTCAAGACGATACCTCTGTCCAAAATATCAGCAGACAGCTCCGGCGGTGTCTGTTCCAGTACAGAAATAACCGCTTCTACGATCTGCCCGGTTGCTTCTCTGAGCGCTTCCTCTGTCTCGGAGGACGTCACCGTCACGGTCTTGGGCAGACCTGTCACCAGGTTCCTTCCTCTGACTTCCAGTGTCTCTTCCTCCACCAGAGGATACGTTGTTCCGATTTTGATCTTTATATCTTCAGCCGTACGCTCGCCAATCAGAAGATTATGCTTCTTCCGCATATATCTGACGATCGCCTCGTCAAAATCATCGCCTGCAACTTTTATGGACGTATTGACGACTGTACCGCCCAGTGAGATCACAGCAATATCCGCTGTTCCGCCGCCTATATCTACGATCATATTTCCACATGGTTTTGCAATATCTATCCCGGCTCCGATAGCCGCTGCTACCGGTTCCTCGATCAAATGTACTTCTCTTGCGCCGGCCGCAAAAGTAGCCTCTTCTACTGCTTTCTTCTCTACTTCCGTAACACCGCTCGGCACACAGATGCTGATACGTGGTTTCTTGAACGTACGCTTTCCTAAAGACTTCTGTACAAAATACTTGATCATTTTCTCCGTCACTGTGTAATCTGAGATTACTCCCTGACGCAGAGGCCGGACTGCTATAATATTCCCCGGTGTCCGCCCGAGCATCAGACGCGCTTCCTCCCCGATCGCCTTGATCACATTTGTATCTCTGTCAAAAGCCACTACCGACGGCTCCTTTAATACTACGCCTTTTCCCTTTACGTATACCAGTACACTTGCCGTACCTAAATCTATCCCGATATCCACTGACATATCGACTCTCCCTTCTAATTTCTCTATACTCTTCCACTCTTATCCCCTGTATCTTTCTGTCTCATAAGACAAGATTTTATCCAATCACTGTTGCAGATAAAGCATCCATCCCCATATGCTCCTTTACCCTTAGTGTACGAGAAACAGACAAAACCGTCTCACAATTTTGTCTATCCACACACTGAGGGTATCTGCACCAATTAGTATAATAAACTTTTTCTGAAATGGAAACCCCTTTTTCATATTTTTAGTTTTTCTTAAGGATTGCGTATGCGATACGCCGCGCAGTTTCTATATTTTTTCCATATTTGATACTAGTATGATACTAGTAAATAATTTTTAAACAATTTTATTTCTTTATTATAAGGTAAAGACGATACAATATTCTTTCCCCTGGGATCACACCAGGGGTAATTTTTATACTTTGAGCACCTGCCCCGGATAAATCAAGTTTGGATTGCTTATTCCATTTTCTTTCGATATCTTTTGGTAAGTCGTTCCGAATTTCTGCGCAATTCCTGACAGCGTATCTCCTGCCTGTACTGTGTAGGTTGTTCCTGTATCGCTTCCGGCGCTTTCTCCGTCTGTGTCCGGGCAGATACACTCTAAAATGCCGTCCCAGGGATAATCGTAGTAGGAATGGATGTAAGACTCGTATCCGGTCTGATCGCCTTCAGCGCCGTCAATTCCGCCCGTCTCCGATATGCTAAATTCCGCCAGCATGTCCGGCACAGCAGACGTGCACATAGCTGTGTGGTTTGCTTCATTCAGATAGACATCCCCACGCTGCGCTATATATCCGTCAGACATGGGATGCCATTTAAAATTGCCTGTCCCTGTCATACAGGAGCGCATGTTCCCGGTGTATGTAGCACCTCCGCAGCTGATCCCGGCGGCTTCAAATGCGGAAATGATCGCAGAGCTGCAATCCCGGTCGCCCTGTTCCAATTTATAAACTTTTCCGTTTATGGTAATATCGCATGTTCCTTCTCCATCGCCCCATCGGCTATACTGGCTATATCCATGCCAGTTGTGGCTGCATAAATGATCCATTAACTGTACTGCTATCTCTTTTAATAACATGGTTTCTCCTTTCTCCGACATTTGCGCCGGCGCAAAAATATAGAGGACGATTACTCGCCCTCTGATTAATATATCTTACCTTCCAATATTTAGTTTACTCATTAATGCTTCTTGAAGTACCTGTGAAAAATTTACTCCCATTGCAGTTGCTTCTTCATTTAGCCACTCTGGAATACTTAGCGTCTTCTTCACAGCCCTCGAATTATGTTTCTTTTGGTACTCTAGCATATTAAATTCTACAATTACTAACGTCCCATCCTCTGTATCAATTTTATTAATTTCCGTCGGTTCTGGAATTGACTCTTTCTCTTCTTTTCTGCCTACTAACGCAAGCCCTAATGCCTCAACTGCCATTTCATAAGCCTGTTGCAGGTCATCACCTTCTGTCAGACATTCCGGCAAATCTGGAAAAGATACCCAAAAACCGCCTTCCTTTGCAGTATGGAAAATTGCGGGATAAAATAATCTGTCCATACGTAATACCTCCATTTATTTTTTTCAGGCACGGGACTATTTAAGCCCCGCCTGTTTAAGTATAGCCTGCTCCAATCCTTTCTTCATGGCTTTGGAGTGATAAGGAACAACTACCGTTTTTCCGGTCTTATGATTCCTCATAGTGATATGAGAACCATTTTGTCTGATTTCCTCAAACCCGTTTTTCTTGAGATGTTTTATCATCTCTTTCGGTGTCATTGGCATCTCTTGTATCTCCTTTCCTTATCATGTTTATATTTTATCACGTATTATTACGTATGTCAATACATTTTATGTATTATTACGTATTTATTTTTTCTCCACTTCTTCCCATTTCGTCCGCCGCCACATCTCTGCGACCTTTTCCCAGCCAGACGTAGCCACCATATATACTATAAACGACGCAATCACCGCCCCTACAATGTAGTACCACAATAACTGTATTTTAAATACTATACATAGAATAACTACCGCTAAAACCGTCATCATCACGGATATGACCAGTGCCACTGCATTGGTCTGTATGTTGGCCAGTCCCGGCATCTCCTTAATCACCTGTGTAATTATGCTGGTTAGAAACGCCAGCACGCCGATCGCAACAAGTACCATAGTTGCATATTGCATTAAAATTTCTATACTCATATTTTATTCTCCTTTACTTGTCAATAATGCTTTCTAAAAGTTCGTCTCTTATCGCTTTCATGTGTTCAATCCCATTTCCAGTAATCTGGTGATTTAGCATGGCGGCAAGACATTTAGACTGTTGTTTTTGCATCTCTTCTAACGACTGTAGTCTTTTATAATCTTTTTCATTGTAAATCTCCAACTGATTAACTCTCTTCGTTAATTGAAATGCTGGTTTAATAATTTTAACGATTACAGCCCCAGCCCCTCCTACAATGCTTACTGCACCGCAAATGCTCAAAATTTGCTGTAATAACTCCATGTGTAGTCTACTCCTTTACTTCTTTCCACAAGCTTTCTGTTCCAACTTCTCCCGGTTCCCAAACATTGCCATCCACAAGAGATTCCCATGTTTTGCCTTTGTGGGTTACTCTATCGCCTTTTTTATACGGGTTTGTACTCTGTGGCTGCTCCCACGGCAATACTTCCCCGGATGGATCCGTAAGCACCTTGGCATATAGGCTGGCTGCTGTGTCTGGTGTCCAGTCTGCTTGGGATGTATGGTTTTGGATTACTTTGTATAAAACATCTTCATATGTAATATACTTTCCGGTTTTGTATTCTACTCCGTCCCCATTCCATATATCGTATAGGGCTTTTACTTGCAGGGCCTGTTCCTCCGGAAAAGATTCCGCCTGTATTTTTGCAACGATGATCGCCGCTTCCTGTTTTTCTTCCTGGGCTTCCGGCGTTTCGCCCGGCTTGTACATCGTAACCCCGTAGATCTGGCCGATGTACTCCGTGGTACTGTAAAATGTCGTGTATCCTTCGTACACTGCTACCGTCTGTCCTCTTTCCTCTACGGTCATTTTCTTGGTCTTTACCGGATCTTCAAACAGCTTCCGCAGTTCTTCCGGCATGGCGGAGACGGTCTTGAACAATAAATAATCTCCGTGTAAAACGGCCTGCTGAACCTGTAGTTCAGTGGCATCATTAAATATAATTTTCATAATTTCATCATCCTTTCGTTAAATTTATTTAAAAAATGCAGATTTGTCAGATAAAATAGAACAATTTGACATTATTTCTGGTGGCGAATTAACAATGTATCCAGATCGTGAGCAAACATTTGGGAAATTCATTAAAAAAAGTGGGAAACTAGTAGAAATCTGGATTAATGCGGGTGTCACAAAACAAATCGAAAATGGACATAAAATAGCTGATATCCCAAAAGGATATTGGCCGGGGACTACGTTTAACATATTCGTGCCCACCGGTACAAAAGACTATCCAGTCACTGTTAATTCAAATGGGTCGGTTACAGCATTAGCAGCAATTCCTGTTAGTACAACAATCCGAATCCACGAATTTTATTTTACAAAATAATTATTTCCATGTTCCAGTACAGCGAAAATTAAGAGAACCGGATACAGTTGTATTAGTTCCGCCAAAAACCCAATAACCTAATGTTTTTTTCAAATCTCCACCAGTGCTTTGCGCAGCCCACACGCCAGCGTTTGATCTAAAATTCAATGACACACCACTTACATTTGTTAAGGATGTGTATGGTAGCGAGAAAGTATAATTATCGCTGTGATATACACCGCCTGCGCTCTGGTTTACTGTGGCACGTGTAATCGATTGCGAGCCCCACATTTCGAGTGTGCCGTTGTTCCATTTGCGATAGTACCCATTACTATTTTTACCTTCCTCTACGATCGCGTTCGCACTCAATTGCCCGATTGAATCGGACAAATCTGCATTTGTCATGCACATCTTAAAGACCTTTCGCACCTCTGTGACGTTGATCCCGTCCAATTCGATTTCGTACAGCGGCATATCCGCCGTTAGATCTCCCGCCCGGATGTCCCCGTTTGTGTACGCAGGGACAGCCGGAGCCGTCGCCGCAGGGGTGCCTTTTATTAGTACGATGTCTATGGCTTCTATCTTCGTATCCTCATTTTTCGAATACCGTGCAACCACTAGATCAATCCGTTTTTCCCCTTGTGTGCCGTTATCAATCGTGATCTCATCACTTTTCCCGGCAGGTATTACAAACTGCCGTCCTTGCATCAGCCCACATCCGTCATAAATCTTTAGCAGATTGTTGGACACCAGTTCTGATTCAAATGCTCTCCCTGTTTGCAGCACAACGGAATCTGCGCCCATGATCCCCCTGTTCAGTTCAGCCCAATCTTCCGCAGTAATATGCGCCTTACCTGCGTATCCTGTTACGATCTCCATCTTTCATCCTCTCCTTTCAACTTAATTTATATTCTATGGAAATCTTCCCTTTCTTTAGCTTTAATATCTTTCGTACAACTGGCTTTTGCACTAGAATACCTGTCACGTAATCACGCCCGGATACTATATCTCCTATATTCAGATCCACATCTTCAACGGTCATATCGAACTGCTTATAGTTCATTAACTCTTTCAGCCTCTTTGTTCCGTCTTCTTTCAGCTTTTCTACGTCAGACTGCGATGTGTAGGAATATAACGCCACCTGCTCATCCAGCCCGGCATAATATTTTTTGCTGCCGATCGTCCCATCTTTCTGGACATACAGATGTATCACAGTCCGATCGGCGCCTTCCCCTGTACCGGCGCAGATCAAATGGTTTATACCACGCCGGTAATCTCTTGCTGTAAAATTAATACGGTTATCCTGGTTGTATTCTTTACTTCCAGAAAAATCTTCTACTAACACTGCCTGCAATTCTACCCATCCAGGGATACCGGCTCCGCCCCTCCGATAACGTATATCTAACCGGTACCCTACGCTTGCCAGCATAGTTTCTATTCCGGCCAGTAATGTACAATACCTATCAAATTTATAATTCTGTACGGAAATACCTGTATTTTTCGACGAAACAAAAAACAGGCTGCCGAACTGGCTGCCTATCAAGCTGTTTATTACGCTATTTAATTCGCCGGATACGGTTTTGTAGTCCTGCCCAGACGGCGGCTCAATAATCTTTTTCGCCAACATTCCCCGCCATGTGTCTCCTGTCATTACTGCTTTTGCATTTTTAGTAACTGTCTGTATATCCCCGACCATCCCGCCATATTCTGTGTCAGGCAGAACAATAATAAAACCGTAGTCCATTTTTTCTCTATCCCAGGACGCCAGCTTCATTTCAAATTCAAAGTCATTACTATTCCCCAAGTCCATATCCACATTTATACTGTAATCCAGGTACCCTATTTCCCGTCCTGTAGAATTAATTACGATCATCCTGTCCATTCCGGCTCACTCCTCTCTTTGTAGATCAAAATGTCAATCCCAAAGCTACCGTCCCATGACACAAGATTATAGCCTGGCTGGATCTTTTCAAATATGGAGCCAGATTCTGTACTGCGGTTATCAAATTCATTCACCTTTAATCCATTTGTCCGTGTACGATAAACCGTACCGGCACGGGAATCGATCTGCAGATATTCTCCGGTATCCAGTTTCGTCTTAACTTCATATACATTGCTTCCTATTGTTATCCGTGGAGTTGTACACGGGCCATATATTGTCATTAGAAAATTACAGGAAGAATAGTGCTCATAGTTTATATTTCCAACACCCTTCTGATCGCCGAGCAGATCAAACGGCACATCAAAATCAAAGTCAAGATATTCCCCCGTCTGTTCCCCTGTACTGGGCTTAAATTCAAACTTTTGCTCAGTAATCCAAAACGGATATTCTATCACGATCTCAATGTTGTTATCCAACAGCTCTATATCATTTTCCCATTCTGTCTTTTGGGACGATATTATGTAACATTGCAGATACTGTTTTCCAACAAATAGCCTGCCAGGAGTCTTGTTCAGCACATCATATTCCACCGCTTCATGGAACTTGTCGATTGCGTTATAATATGCTTCCTTCGAATAGTTCAGGATACTCAACGTCAAGGACTTCTTTGCGATTCCTTTTGTAAAATCTGTTATTCTCCCGGCAAGAGCAGATGTATCTACACTCTCATATCCCCATTCATAATCAAATATATCGCCGGTCTGTAAGCAGTAAGGAGGCTTTAACAGATCAAGCCTTACCCCCTTGCTGTTCACGTAGTATATGTCCATCATTACTTTTCTGCCTCCTTTACGACACGGGCAAATTCCCTGCCATATACTTCCATTGTCATGCCGTCTACATTCTCTGCCAGCATATCCGCCGCTGTAGCGCCAAACTTTTTCGCCAGTCGCTCTATATCCTCATCTGCCAAATGGAACACTGTATTTGTCTCAGCATTATTCATAACTGTTGCGCTTGTTTCCATAGCGAATGACTTTGCGATCCTGCCGGTATTTATCGCCATCGTTTCTCGCATACGGTTCGATATAGCCGTCATATCCAAGGAATCAAGAGCTGATTTTGCAAGGCTTTGGGACGACTTCTTAACGGCTTTTTCCTCATCTTCAATTCCAAGAGCAAGTCCCTGGCTAAAATACTTACCAATCTCTCTGGTTTTTCTGGAAGGAGAATGTTCATCCAACCAGCTTTTCGCCGCATTATATGCACTCGACGCCAGTTCTGCCGCTTTTGACGCAGCGCTGCTGATCCACGAACCGATTCCATTTACGAAACCGGATCCAAAGTTAGAACCTATCCCTTCTCCGTCTGCCGTATTTGCACCTGATTCTGCGCCTCCTGCCAGCTCTTTCGCTTTTTCGATAACAAAGGAAAGCATACTGCCGATCCCCTGTCCTAATTTACTTCCGAATGTGCTTCCTGTAGGTGTTGGGTTCGTAGTTCCGGCGCCGCTATTTGCGCTGTCCGTTAATCCCTTTCCTTGTCCAAACAAAAAACCGACCAAGCTGCCGATTCCTTTGCCAAGAAGACTGGAAAACCTGGAGCCCGTAGAAGTCGGATTAAGCGACCCCGCCCCCTTATTGGCCGCCTCTACATTCGCCTTTCCTTGCGCTTGCGAGTTTGCCGTCTGGGAACCAACGCCTACGCCGAAAAACGACATCAGATTTGAGCCGATCTGTTTTGCCCCGTCTAACAGTCCACCGTTTGCCAGGGAACTTAAAAACTGCTGTATGACATTGCCGCCTGTTGTATTTAACTCTTCCTGCCCTTCAGACAGCCCTTCTACAGCCCCCGGCCAGACATAGGAAAATATCTCTTTAACCGCTTTCGACGGGCTCTGTACTTTCAACGCCTCTTGTAGGCTTTCCAGAAATGCGTCTGCGCCTTCCACGGCTGGATCTGCTAAATCTTCAAAACCTTCCAGACCTTTTAGCGCACCATACCAGGCCTGCGACCAGACTGCTTGCGCTTCTTCACTCAGTCCATCAAAACCAGAAATAAAACTATTTAAGGCATCTTTAGATTCTTGGCTTAATTCCCCTTCCATGCCTGCCATCGCTGAAATCAATGCCTGCATACCACTTTGTGCTTCTGTACTTAAATTTCCAGCAAGATCTGCGTTCTGAAAACCCATCAGCATTTTTACAGCGCCATCCGTTCCAACACTTTCGAGAAGAGACTTCATTTGTTCGGAAGATGTGCTTATTGTGTTAATTGCAAGCCCCATGCTTTCTGTGGTATTGTCGATGGTAGATTGCTGTAAATTGCTCATTCCAGTTTCTTGTGCTTCAAGAATAGAGAGCAGAGTGTTTCCGGTATTCTGTGCTTGCGAAAGAGCTGCTTCTGATCCAGCCTCAAGAGTTGTATCCACCCCACTACGGATCTCTGCTAAGGCGTCATTAATAGCCTGGGTATCGTTATCCATAGATGCCGCCAATACTTTTTCGTAGTCTGTAATCTTTTTCTCATTCGCATCTACCGCAGCAGATGCCTCATCAAATGCAGTTTGCTGTACCTGCAGTTCTCCATTCGCTTCCTCCAATTGCTTTTGCAGGTCATAATACTTATCCGTCTGTATTTTTACTGTGTTCCCTACCTGATCTGTTACCTCGGTCGCCTTTCCTTCCTCTTCTGCAAGCTGGGTAGTCAGGTCTTTCACATTCGTTTTTGCTGTTTTAAGATTGTCGTATGCTGTAGCTAAATCTTCCGTCAGTTGCAATTCTTGATCTTTAGCGGCACTCCAATCGGATTCCATAGCACTCAATGCGACTTCCGCCTGTTTTGCTGCTATAACATCATATATGGACGTATTCAGTTCCTGGTAGTTCGTGATCTGTCCATCTATCAGTTCAATTTCTATCCCCAGGGCGCTTGCCAGCTCACCTGTGATATAACTCGCTCTATCTTCATATCCCGCCTTTACTTGTCCATTTGCGTCAACACACTTTTGCAGTTCTCCCCATAGCAGCGCAGCACTATCCACTTCTGCCATAGACGTTACGATGTTTCTTCTGCGTGCGGCTTCCTCGTCTTCAATATTTTGTATAGCTTGTTTAGACGCTTCAATATTCTCTTTTTGCTTATCTGTTAATGTTCCCGTAGACTTAGCCGCATCATCCGTCGTCAGAGCATACGCCGCAATTCCCGCCGTGACAGCACCTACAGCCGTCAGCAATAATCCGATCGGGTTTGCAGACATAACTGCATTCCACGCAGTCTGTGCGGCAGTGGCAAGGGTGACTTTTCCTGTAAATAACCCTACTACTGCTTGCCCCACTGTAAGCGTGGCATTGGATACTACACCTTTTGCTGTACACGCAATCTGTATAACATTATAAGCATCTACGGCAGCCTCTGCTTTTTTCCAGGCTTTTATGCCTTTGCTTAGCGCAGAAGTTGTATTTGTAACCGCCTTATATCCCTTAAATGCCGCAAATGCAGCAGCCGCAGAAGAGGCAACCAATTCTAGGTTCTCCCCTGCAAAATCTAATGCTTTTGTCAATGGGGGAAGTGCCACGTCTGCCAGTTTTCCAACAACCTTAATTACATTGTCTAGGGTATTTACTGCCGTTTTTCCTGCGCTTGCCAAGCCCCCAGAGGATAGCGATTCTGATATAGCGCTTATCGCTTCTTCAACCGGTTCTTGTATTTCGGATGGAAGCAGCTCTGCCAGTCCCCCTGCGAACGACTGTGCCACTTCCCCTGCGGCACTTATGATCTGCCCACGATTACTTATAACTCCCTCCGCAAAAGACTGAATAAAGCTAACGGCAGCGTCCACCATGTCCGGCGCATGCTCCGCCGCTTTCGTTGCCAGATTTGCGAACTCATTTCCCGCCGCTTCGATCGCAGTATCCAGGCCGCCATTGTTAAATGCGTCTGTGATATTGTTCACACTGTCAGTCGCTGCAATAGCGGCATTTTTCATGTTGTCTGCGACACTGTCATAAAAAACGATCCCCAACGATTCTGCAGAACCTTTTAACTGCTCTACAGCTCCTTTAAGGTTATCCTGCATAGTTGCAGCCGCTGTCTTTGCCGAACCGTCACACGCCTCGTATGCCGCCGTCAAATCAGATAGGCTTTCCGGTCCCTCATTTATCAGTGCCAGCATACCGGACAGCGCTTCTTGTCCATATAAAGTTACCAGATAATTGTTCTTCTGCTCATCGGTCATGCCTTCCATTGCGGATTGTAACATACCAACTTGTTCAGCCAGAGACAACATTTTCCCTTCGGAATCATAAAACGCTACACCCAGTTCATCCATTGCCTGCTGCATATCATCTGTCGGTTTGGACAGCCTGGATAATGCGCCTCGCAGTGTCGTACCAGCCTGCGATCCCTGGATCCCGGCATTTGCCATGATACCGATCGCCGCCGCTGTTTCCTCCATTCTGATTCCCGCCGCCCTAGCCAATGGGGCAATATACTTCATTGCCTCTCCGGTTTCCGCTACGGAAGAGTTTGTCCGGTTTGCATTTTCTGCCAAGACATCAGCCACATGCCCCGCTTCTGAAGCGGCAAGCCCAAAGCCTCTAAGTGTTGCTGCTGCAATGTCTGAACTGCTTGCCAGATCTTCCCCAGATGCCGCAGCCAGATCCAGAAGTCCCGGCATGGCGTCCATGATCTCCTTCGTTTCAAAACCTGCCGCCGCAAGATTCTCCATACCCTGCGCAGCTTCACTGGACGAAAATGCTGTATCCGCTCCAAGCTGGATCGCCTGCTCCCGGAGTTGTTCAAATTCATCCCCTGTCGCCCCGGATATTGCCTTCACGCGTGACATGCCGGCTTCAAAATCAGAACCGACTTTGATTGCCGCAGCAGCCATTCCCGCCATCGCAGTACTTGTCCCTGCGATCGTGGCTGTTGCCACTTTCAGACCTTTTGCAGTTATGCTTCCCAGCCTGGATAATCCTTTTTCTATCCCGGAAGAGTCCAGATCAGTCTCAATTACGACTTTCCCGTCTGCCAATTTACTTCACCTACCTTGTTGTTATGCAAAGTAGGCACGCTCCCCTACTCAATGGTGAGGACTATTGGCTCTCGCCTTTGCTGAATATTCAATCTTATTTATCTTTTTACAGCGTGGACACTTTATTTCTCCTTTTACTATTTCCGCAAAAAGAAGGGTATGTCCGCATTTCTCACATTTTATCTTTTCAATCTGTATCACCTCTTAACAATGCACTTACATCCTCGCCCTTTAGCAGAGCTTCCTCTATCCGCTTCACCCGTTCGCTCATTTCCGGAATTTTTATATCAATGCCATAGTATCTCTGCATAGCCTTGTAGAATTCCCGTTCTCTTTTCGACAGGTTCTTATTATTCGTGTCGATCGTCCGGTATTCCATTACCTTATTCAGTCGGGTATCGCTTCCCAGATTCTCCAACAAGATCATAAACTTCCACCAGTGCATATCTTCCGTTTGCAGGTCAATCCCATACTGCTGCATAAAGCCGGCATAAATCAAATCAGCGTCTTTTTCAAAATCGAATGGCTGCTTATCGTTTATCCCGGCGACCTTCCTAGGAAACCGCTTCTTTTCTTTCTCTCTGCCGCAGGAAAAGAACCAGTACATCTTATTTACATGTTCCTCCGTAAACATCTTCTGCTTTTTATAAAACAATAGCAGGATCTTGAGCAATTCCTCTTTGGACAGCTCTGCTTTACCCCCCTGTATTTCATAACAACGTAAAACAATGCGGAAGTCCGAGTTGATCGGACACTCCACACCGCCTATCATGAGAGATATTGGAAAAGGAGAAGTTAAGACGCTCATTTTTTCACCTTCATGTTCCTTATACGTTTCATAATCCCGGCATACTTATTCTGCTGCCGTATCTGTTCGCTTACAAGCTGATCATATGCGTCTAGGTGCCGCAGAAGGTCGTTATCTTCTCCGCATACCTTAACGCCTGTCCCCTCGCCAAATATACTGTCAAACATACTTTTAATAGAATCGCACAGATATTTATTTTTCTCCTGTTCTGTTCCATCCGGCATATTCTCTTTTATGTGGGACATTTTCTCCAATTCTGCAAAATACTTTTCTTTTACTTCTTTTTTATCCTCGTTGTACAACGAAAAATCTAATGCAACGCCATATATCTCCATACCGCTACTCCTCTCCTATCACATCAGCTTCTGTCATATTTTCTGCCTCATTTGCTGCGCCCTCGCCAACCAAGGCATTATTTGCGGGGGCTATTATTCCCCCGCCGGTGTAAATTTTTTCGTAGACGTATCAAATGTTCCGTTCACCCAGTCAGAAACTGCGATCAGATTGCCACTGCCCTGGATCTCACCATCATTGTCCGAAAAATCAGCTAATTCTACAGCCACTCTTCTCTGCTTTGCTTCATATTGTGTAGTCTGTTCCGGTACTGGCTTATTCATATACACCTTTACATATAGCGTCTCTGCATCCACCCCTGTTTTTTCGTTCTCTCCGATGTCCGTAATAAATGCAAGCGCTTTTTCTGAACGGATCAGGTCAAATTCTAATGACGCAGACCACTTATAGGAACCGATCCGCTGTGTCGCGGACTTCTGATTCACATACCGTTTCGATGTAGTCTGTGCGGATGGAGAGTTATCTAACTGCGTCACCCCAAAACCTAACAACTCAAATTGCGGGGAACTGCTTCCCCCAGACACATCCAGATAATCCGGCTGCTGAAATCTCTGTTCCACTCCTGTACTTGTTTCTTCTGCAAAAAACTGAATATCCATTTTCATACTCTTACTACCTCCGTTTATAATAAATAAATTGACATTGTATCCTATATTGGCAACTGGTTCCCTGGTTATCATACAGATATCCATTCGTAGTCGCTCTGACCGATTTGCTCTGCAGCTGGCCGGATAATGCCGGAAGAATTCCTTCTCTCGTGCGTTCCTCCAGCCAGTCAGAAAACTTCTCATAAAACTCTGCTGTTTTTTCATTTTCCGCCGGTCCGTACAGTTCCCTGGAACACAAAGAGAATACATACTGCCTTACCGTATCCCCGTTCGCAAACCGCTTTATGACCGGTTCCGCCGGCGTCTCCTCAATGCTGTACATAGTCGGGTCTTCCTCTAACACATTAAGGTTCACTACCGGATATGTAACCTGTCCAAATTCTTCCAGAAACGGGCAGGTTTCTATAAACTCTTTTACTTTACTTGCTACGCTCATTTTGCCTTACCTCCGCAATACGCCGCTGTTGCTTTTATGATCTCTTTTCCCCGGTCTGCCCACATGCGCTCTGTCCAGTGTGCTCCCCGCAGTCCGTTTCCTTTGTTTTCGTAATACTGTCTGCGGGCATACGGAGTGTTATAGACGATACGGCTTATTTCTTCCCTGGCTGTATTTTTTAGCACGCCTGTTAAAAACGGCACATACGGATCAGACAATCTACGCACTTCATGGGTAAAAAACCGCTGTCCGTTCCCATTCTTATTCAGGCTTCTTTTCAGCAGAATCTTATCCGCTGGATCTATATCCAGCCTTATTTTTGTCCCCATCAGGTACCGCCTCCTATCCGGATGTGTTTGGATGTCCCGAAAAAGTTTTCAGAATGGCTCAACACCTTCCCAACTTCACCGGAAAAACCTTTCTTTATTTCCGTTATCCCCCTTACTTTCTCCGCACCAGACCATTTCCCTACAGTGAAAAAATCATCGTTTTGTACAGTCCACTTTTCTCCCGGCTCCGCCAGATCCATAAAGTCAGACGGAGGAAGCCACGCCTTGCAATATTCATAGGGTATTCTTATCCGGTATTTATCCGCACTTACCAGACCGCCATCAACAATGGCTGTTTCCTGGTCCGTATGAAGCCAGACAGCCTCAATATAATGTGGGATATATACCATTTTTTTAGTTTCCATATCCGGAAATTGATTAAAGATTGTAATGGCAGCATTTGTAATCATCCGTACACCTCCCAGGACAGGAGCCCCGTTGGTTCAAGATATAACTTTGCTGTCTCATAGACTTTCCTGTTAACCAATTCTTCTAACGTCTCACCAGATACGCTCTCCTGCATATAACTTACAGAATATCCGTCTGTATTCTCTGATATGATCTGCCTGCCGTTATACTCTTTTTGATTACCGTATTCGGAATTTAACATGTCACAAACTGCGCATGCTGCAAGTTTTACTTCCTCCATTTCCATACAGTTATCCGCACGCCCGAAGGTTATCCTCCGAACGTGGGCACTGGCTTTCACAATCTGCCTTTGAAATTCTTCTTCTGTGGCTTGTCCTTTGTATTCTGATACATAGAAGTTATAATCCGCATACAGATTCATTCAAATCAACTCCTACTCCGCTACTGTGTGCACATAAATACCATCTTTTTTGTTATCGTAAGCTTCCACGATACCAACCGTTCTGTACCCGAATTTCCAAGCGTCCGCATCCTGGTTCTGGTCAGGAGTAATGATTTTAGATACCGTGTGTTTCTGGTACTGGATAGCTGTTTGCTTGTCCACGATCAGGAAATTAATTGCTTTCCCGGCTGTATTTTTCTTAAAGCCGCCTTCTCCGTTCGCATTAAGATCAATCTTAGAATAAAATCTGCCTTCTGGCACCTTTACAATTCCAGCGAACCCTTCAATGGCCTTTTTAGAAGCTGTGGTATCCAAATCTTCAATCATTCCATAAATCGTAGGATTAATAAACAGATAGCAAGTGGCAAGATTTGCTTCTGCATTCTCGATTTTTCCGCGTGCAGCTCTAAGCGCCGCAAGAGCCGCTTTGCCATCTCCGAGAGCTGCTGCCACTGTTGTCACTCCAGTAATAGACGCATACCCCGCAAGACGATAAGCATCCAATTCTGGAACTACCTTTGTACGAAGGAACTCGCCGGACAATCTTCCAAATGCTACACCTGCAGTCTCAATGTTATCTACAGCGTCGATCGTAAACATACGGCCACGATCATAGCTGCACTTCTTTGTTTCATATTCCAGCGTTACGTCACCTGCAACGTAGCCTGTCTGCTTGTTGTAGTTTGCAAGCCCCTGCATGGACATCTTTGGAATTAAAATCTCATTTGCGTTAGCGCCCTCTTTCACTAGCTCATTCGGTCCGTCCAAAACCGCCGTAAGAGACGCCAGTTTGTATACTTCATCGAGCATAGTAGAATATGCTTTTCTTAATGCAATTGTATTTGCCATATCTTTTTACCTCTTTCTTTCTAAAAATTATTTCTTTTCTGCCGGAAGCCCCATAGCTGCTCTGATGGCTGAAAGATTATCTCCGCCAATATCAACACTTCCTCCTGTTGCTCCCACTGCGTTCTTAAATGGTTCGTCAGAACCAAATAAATAAGCATCAGACTCCTTTACGGTTTCCAATGCTTTCTTAATGTCCTCAGACTGGTTTTTCGATGCTTTCAATGTGTCCATATCAAGCATGGCCATGACAGCTTTTTCGTTACGTCCTCCGGCCGTTTTAATGGCTTCTTTGATGGTATCAGAAAAGATACGATCTGCCTCTTTAGCAGCGTATTCCGCATCCTTATCCTTTAACTGTTGATTGAGCTTATCAATCTCGCTCTGCATGGCTGTTGGATCTACATCCTTAAACTTTTCCAAAGATTCCGTTGCAGTCGCAAGCTGATCTTTGTAGTTGTCACGTTCTCCCTCGATTTTTGCGGTCTTTGCCTTCTCTGCAGCAATATCCTTTCCGTTTTCAGCCATAATCTTATCAATAACTTCCTGTTCCAGTCCAAGTCCTTTTAAAAAATCTGTTTTCATGTTCCTGCTCTCCTTTCGTATTAGGTTATTTTAGGCGTGTAACCATCCGCCACGAATCGACTGTTTAAGGTCTCATCAACTGACCAAAACTTTTGCATAAAAATAAGACGCGTCACCCTGCGTCTCAACGGGAGATAATTGGATCACCATTCCTTTCCTACATCCTGTTCAAAAAGTTTCATGACAATCCTCCTTTCCTAAAATTGGGTACAAAAATACCACTCACTCCGAAGAATGAATGGTATCTATACGACTGCTTTCATAGCCTTGTCATATTCAATCTTTAATTTTCGTTTGAAAGCCTCAATTTCATCCGGCTTCATACCGGGTTCTGCGGAAGCACAAATATCTGGAGTTTCATCTGCAAGAATTTCCGTTGCCCTTGGCTGTTCGTTGTGCATTTCATCATAATCATCTACCAAAGCATCTTCCAAAATAATTGAGAACTCATAAATATCCTTTGGTGTATCTTCCAAAAATTCTTTAATATAATTCATTATCTTTTCAAACACGTTCCCACACCTCCTTTGGCATTTTTCGCCTTACAATAGAAACTATATCATCTGTTTCTTTATTTTTCACCACAACAAGTTGTTTGCCCAAGTCAAAGAAAATCAACTTGCTTTCTCCCTCTGAATAATTCGGATTCCCTTTCACTATTGTAAGAACATCGCTTTCTTCAATGCTCGGATAACCTGGCTTATTTAATCTTGGCAGTCGACTCAATGCGTGAACTGACAAATATATACCCTCTTTTTCAAATCTTACATACGCATCTTTTGACTTCTGTTTAAATTCAGGAGACCATTCCTTTTTATCGATATCAGAGTATGTATCGACTTTCTTTTTCAATGCACTAAATTTATTAGGTTCATTATACTTCATCTGCCGGAAATCAGCAAGGCTGCCAACATCATCTCCAAGTATATTTCTGTACCGGTAATACTGTTTTGAATCTCTATCCGCATTTCGAATCATATCTGTCGTATATTTACGATTCTGCTTTTTCGTATTTGTTGCTATCCTTCCGCGCATATCATAATAAATACGCTCTCTTTCTTCTGTCAGACCCATCTTCTTACAGAACCGACTATATTCATTCAACTGCCCCTGATATTTCGCTCTTGCGATCATGATATCATCCGGATCAGCTCCGCCTTTCTTCAAAAGGTCAACCTTTTCACGTTGCGCCCGCATACAAGTTTCCATCTGTCTCTGACGTTGTTTTGCTTCGTAAAGAGTATATTCCTTCCCCTGAAACTCCTTTGGAACATTCTCTTTGCGATTCTGCTCTTCCAGCCATTCATCTGTCCAGTTCCGGACAGAAATGCCCGGAACGAAAGGATAATACATGTGATAGCAGTTGGCGCCGAGAAGCCCGGTTACGGATCCAAGTCCACACACCGTTGTAAGCTCTTCTTTACTGTACACCCTACCTTGCCACACCGCATGAGTAGGTCGGGCTCCGGCATGCCAATCCACTTCAAAATGCTCTGTTCTGAGCTTCTGTGCGTTCATTTCTGATATTTTCCCGGACAGCTGTGATACTCCTGTCATAACCGCTCTTCTTGCTGCCACATCAATCCGGTTTGCCCTGCCAGATGCATAATCAATCTGCCGCAATCCGCTGTTTGTCAGCTGCGTTACTACCCTTCTTATGACTGTATTGTAATCAAACGCCCCGGATACAATATCCATGCAGGCAGCATCCAAATACTTTTGATACACTTCCGCCAATGGAGTCAATACCGGTTTCCCTGTTCCGTAGTCCAGATAAAAGCCAAGGGAATTTGTTATATTTTTCAATTCATCCCCGCTCTGCTGAATAAGCGCTTCTGTGATCTGCTGTAGCTCCTCGTTATCCTCGTAAGGGATAAACTCCGCATTGATCTGTTCATATATGTCCTTATTTCGAACATATTCCCAATCAATCACCTTGTCGTACAGTTCGAACATCTCCGGATAAGACTTATCCAATGCTTCTTTTAACATCTGTTCGATATCCTCGGAAGAGTACCCCAGAATCTGCAGCCTGTTGATCTGCCAGTCTGCAGTACTGGTTATTTCCCCTGTCTGCCGGATCCGCCGAACAATATCTTCCATGATCCGAATTTCCAGATCAGAAAAGTGTTTCTCAATCTGGCCGGATAACTGCTTTTTGTAATCTTCCCGCAATCAGATCACCTACTCCATCACACTATTCTGCGCTGGAACATTTGCTTTTGCCGTATCCTCATCTTCACCATACCATTTCATACGGTATTCCCAATGATGCATAAAGCCTGCTGCCACGTCTGCCATGTCTTGCTTTCTCTCTGCTTCATCATCCGTCAGAATGGAATCGTTAAATTTACAAGAAAATTCATATCCAGAATTTAACATGCTATTGTAAAACGCAAGTCCGGCTGCAAAATCTTCCAAACAACCATACAGATTATTTTGAATTGCTGTTACCCTGTTGTATTTCCGGTTCTTAGATACCTTTATCTCTGTGGCTGTCTTTGCCACTTCCTGTACGTCTGACAGATCTCCGTAGGCAAGTCCTACAGAAAATTCTATTTCTCGTTTGTACTCTTCCAAACCACGCTTGAAGGCTTCATCTCGCATCTCTGGAGAATATTCCTTCAGGAGTTCTTGGTCTTTCCCAACTTCCAGATTCAGACCACGGTAAAGTCTCTTGTTAAGCCTTGCCATACTAAATCTTCCGATTGACTTATCCTGTTTTAACGCCCGATTATCCACATGGATAGCACGTTCTCCAGATTCATATTCCCAGTCAAGCCTTGCGCCCTGAATGTCTGCCTTTCTAATCCGATCTATCGCAGAATCGTATACAGAAACGCCACAGGCGGAGCCGTCCACTTTGTTTTTTATTGGGTTCCGATAATACCCGAAATCCATCCTGTTCATGCCGGGGTATGTAACTGGACCGGGTTCAATATTTGCCCACTCTTCTACTGCTTCCAGACTGCACGGAAGCCCGATATCATTTGCAGTCTGTGAATGAAAGCACCTATTCTCTATCGTCAGATTTTCGTTTATGAAATAATGCCTCTCAAATCGTGTGAAATAATCTGTATCACCAACTTTCTTCACTGTCAGAAAAGCCATATCATTCGGTCTTCCATCATCCCCAAAACTGATCGGGATGATCTTATCTGCAGATACAAACTCCGCAACTGTTCCCCCAAGCGGCTTTAAAACAAAAGAACCAAGCGCAAGACCTTCCTGTAGGTTCTCATTTAATCCCGCAATGTTTTTCTGGTATATCTTATCCAGACGCTCATTGCTCACACTGGTTTCCATTTCCACCAAAACGCAATCTGCAAACTCCCGGCAGATTCCTTCCTCAATCCCAAGTGAAACGATACTGTCCGTTATCCAGTCCGCCTCTCCATTTAACATCTGCTTCCATTGGTTTATAGCATTGATCATACTGCCGGAAAGAGTAATATCCTTACCAACGATCTGCTTTAATGTCGTATATCCAAACATCCGCATTAGTCCTTTCCAAAGTTTTCTAATTCCATCAAACATCTTCCACCTCTTCAATCAGGTATTTCATATCGCGTTCAATCGTATATTCGAACGCATCTAAGCTATCAATATCAGTGCTGCCATCGTCCAAGCGCTCATCCTTTCCAATAACATCTTTATCCCACACAGCATCGGATAAGGCTGCTTTTAAACTCTCACAATCTTTTGTAATAAAAAACCGTCCTGCCCCCATAAGCTTGACGGTACATCTGATTCTGTCATTTATCGCTCTTTTCTTTGCTGGTTTTACTGCAATCCAAGGGAATTCCTTTTCTACAGCGTTCCGTATGGAATTTCCTAGGACTGTCTCAGCGTTGTCATAATAAACCGTTTCCACATTGCAATACTCCACGTATTCACTATGCTTAACAACAACCGCATACTTATCTATTACGTCCTTCACGAACTCGCAGAACATTGCATCTAACATATTACTGTCTATGTCCTCATTTTCATCTTTTGCCATGATTCTTTTTGATTTTAGCACTACAACCTCTCTATAATCGTCTGTATATCCTCTGGCAACAAAAGAATGACCGGACTGATTCCCACCAAAGTCCAATCCAATCTCAATTGATACGATGTCTTCTTTCCGGAACTGCCTATACTCTGGATCCGGTGTGAGTTCATCTACAATCTGACACTGGAATGACTTTGGATTATCTGCAAACCTTTTATAGATCGCCCCCTCTGCACGCTTCCAAAGTCCAAGAATAAGACGATCATAATAGATTGTGCCTTCGTATTCTTTGCAGAGTTGCTTTACATATTCTTCTGGAAGGAATGGATTGTCAAAGATTGTGTATCTCTGTAGGTAAATATCCAGTTCTTCGTTGTCCAGGAACTCTTTCAGCCAGTGTGTTGGGTGTTCTGGATTACAGGCTCCGTCAAAACAACTGTATGGCTTATCTAGACGTGATTTAAGCATCTGGAACACTTCTTTGTTCCATTTTGCTATCTCATCACCGTAACAGTATTTGATAGAAGACCCCTGAATCTTTGCCACCTGACTAATCTTTTCAGCGCCAAGACAATGAACCTCTTCCCCAAATAAATAAGCCACATTCCGACTATTGATAGTCCCTACTCGTTTGTCTGTATATATCTCTCTGAGTGGCTGCAAAACATTACGTTCAATCGTGTCTCTTGATACCCCCAGTATAACAGCAAGACCCGGTTTCCCAAGTCTTTCAATTATTCGAACCGGAATAACGGCGGATGTATCAACGAACGTTTTCCCCGAACGAACAGCACCACTCTTGATATTCCAGCGATGTGTTGCCTGTTTTGTATATTCTATCTGCTTCTCGCTAAGCTTAATCATGGTTTTTCATCCCTTTGATGAATTTAAGGACCATATCATTATCCTCAATCGTATTGTCAAGACGTTCTTGCTTATCTCGCCAATCCTGAGGTTTTCGGTTCTTTAACCAGAAAATCTGAGCAGTTGTATCACCTGGTATATATATCTCATCTATTCCGGTTTCCAATACTTCTTTTTCACACAATTTTCCATTCTTATCGTAATATTTTTCTTTAACTTTAAATGTCTTTTTTACTTCACGTACTCCCCCTAAGGCTCTTTCAAACAATGCATTTTCTACCTGTCTATCTGTGACTTCCTTGCCTTTTTTTAGGGCAGCCAAAATAGCTATATGCTTGTCTTTCCAGTTTTTCAACGTGGAATATGCAACCCCCATATTATGTGCAATCTGTTCATCTGTTAGACCATCCCTCGCCCAACCTTCTATTTTCAGCAAGCCTTCTGGCTCTAGCCATTCCTGATACTTGCCTTTCGCCATCCAGCTCACCTCTCTTTCATGTTATCATCTCTATCAATGTCCTTTCATTCCTTTCCGTGGACGTGGAGCGTCCTTAAACCATGAAGTATTAAGAAATTTATTTGTTTCTTCTCTGTCTTTTTTATATTCTTGCTTTATTTTCTTATATTCCCTTTGACCTATAGTTTTAGTTTTTGCTCCATTTGATTCAATTCGCTCTCTAAATTCTTTCGGCGTCATATTATTCGGAGTTGGTTGCGTTATTCCACCCATCTCTCTGCTATAATAGTTTACGCCATTCTTTGTTTCAAAAAAGTATGTGGTTTCCTCTCCATTAAAATTAACAGAAATACCTCTTATTCCACCACCTCCACCAGCGCCACCGGCACCACTTGAGCTTCCTCTACCACCCATTACACTCCGCCTCCTTAAATTTATCAGCAAATGCTTTTATGTGAACAATGTTTCCCATACACTCTTCTGGAATCTGTCCATAAAAAATAATGGCCCCAGGCTGTAACCTTTGAACCATTTCTTTATATCCTTCTATAAACAATTTTTTATCGTCTTTATTTTTCATGCATCCGACACTACTAACCGCCACTGTTCCGCCTTCTGGCTCCCCATCAAAACACCAGTCAAATGATTCTTTGTCACTCCATGCTATTGTTGGAATTACTTTGCATCCCATCATCTGCATGTAAGCGCCAACCCAATGTTTTCGATAATGGTTATAAATCTGAATTGCTTTTGGATAATCCAGATACAGGCTGAAATCTGGGGTTAAAACATAATCAAATTCTTGGAACATGGGAATATATGTGTCGATATTTGACCATACTCTCATAAATTGGTAGTCGTCGATAAAAAAGTGACATACTTTCCCTTGTTTTATTTTCAACGATTTGCCGTAATTAAACGAGATAAAATCATGATTTCCTATATACGTTTCTGGGTAAAGTATTGGGATGTCGTATTTACCCGCTCCGTCAAATATATATTTTTCAATATTTTCATTGTTTCTTAAATTCGTATATCTCATTTTCTATATCCTTATGTCTATACAGATACAAGAAAAGCACCCTGCCGTCTGGTAAGGTGCCCTCTGTTTTCTTTTTTTTTCTATGATACCATAATATCACACTTCCGACTGACATTCACTGACATCTTTCGGAATCACAAAATGTTCTAAAGCATTTCCATGAATACGAAAAATCTGCCGTTCAGAGTATCCCATCACTTCCGCGACCTCATACCACTCAAGCCCTTTTATGTAACGATAAAATAGAATATCATTCTCATTCTCGCTCCGCATCCGCTTAATCTGCCGCACAATTTGCTGATATGTTTTAATCCGCAAATAACGCTCATGTTGTAGTTCTCGAATCATTTCATCAATATCACCTGCATACCCTGATAGATCGTCCTGCCCTCCATTACCATGCGGCATCCCATCATCCGGTTTCATAGACGGATACATCTTCATGGCTCTAAGCTCTGCAATCTCGGCATTAATCCTATGGATCCGTCTTATGTGTTTCCGATAGCTCCGCAGATATTCCTTTTTCTTTTCATTCTCGCTTTTCTCTTTCATATCCGCATATTCGCTAAGTATGCTCTTGTCCATCCGCAACACCACCCATCTTGTACTTCTCTGCTATGTACTCCGCCACTGTCTTGTGCTCGATCTGCTCCGCCTGTCGCCTAATTAATCCCTGTACCCCTGCCGGACGTTTAAACCAATCATACGCATGTGGATCCGGCGGATGTTCTGCCATGCTGTTGTAATGTTCCTGGCTGTCTATGTGTGTTTCTTTTATGGTTCTCATTTCTTTGTCTCCTAAATTTCAGTTTGCTTAACAAGATTTTCCGGTACATATTGTGGAAGTCCTTCCAGCACTCTTTCCATGCTCTCATAACAAAATTTAACAATCGCTCTTGTTGGAGCATCTCCATAGCACATCAATGTTGTTTCTCTATCTTCTTCTAATGCACTCATTACAGAATCTTTTCTTAAATATCCCATGCTTAAATGCCACCTTTCTCAACAATCTCAATGGCTGCTTTTGCTTGTATAAAATCCTAATTTTCATTACATCTGCATAGCTTCATTATTCTTTTTTCTATGCTTTTATTGCTCCATTTTCTTTTAGAATGTTTGCAAATTGATATTGCTGTTTCAAGATAATCATCCTCTTCCATGTTGCCTATAGTTTCGTTTGCGCATAGACAAATATCGGAATAAGGCTCTCCGCAAAAATCAATTACTTTACACTCTCCGCAGCGCATGTCCAGTTCTTTCAACTTCATTTTAATCACCTAAATCTCAAATTTACTTGTCATTCTGGGAATTTTTCGCCAGTTCATATACCCTACTTATTTGTTCTGTAGCTTCTTCTGGCGTACATCCCCATTTTTTCCCTAACCGTTTTATGGCATCAGACCAAGCACATAAACTCATGCAGGCATGCTTACAGGGATCTGAATTTGTCCAACTTCTGCACGTTCCGTTTTTCCTACTCCATGTTATCATCAGCTTCATAATTGCTTTCCTTTCTCCGGGCGGTATGGCTCTGGAAGAGGTTGCCAGGCGATAACACTTCCGTTAGGTACTCCGTTAATCGTCTCAAATGCAACATCCTCTTCATCTTCAAGCCACATCACATCCAAATATGTCAACGTAACATTTAAGTATCTGTCGTATTTCTCCCATTGGACTAATACCGGCTTTTTTTCTTCCGGTAATCTCACTTCTACCGGAATCCAACCGTCATTTTTTACTTTGTTCTCCCCATCTCTATATCCCATCTGATACCACTTACGTCTACTACATTCACTGCGATTAGGTGTTTCGCCCATGTGGGAACGGATGATTTCTTCAATCGCCATTACCTGTTTCCCTGCTAGTACATTATTATCTTTTCTGTACTGCAATATCTCTTCCAAAATCTTCTCTAGTACGTTCATTACTTCACCATCTTTCTAACGCCTAATTTAATCTCTATCGATATTTTTTAATATTACCGCACCTATTGGATCATTTTTATCTATCCGGTTACACAATTTTTGTATTGGACACTCAGGGCAAGCTGTGTCTGCGCAAAAATTATTAAGCAACTCAGCAGCTACATATACTTTTTCCATGTTTCTACGATCTTTCATCGCTCCACCTCCAACAGCCCTGCATTGTCAAAAACATTTTCGATTAATTCAACTTGATAACCCCAATAGTTATCAAAATCAACAGTTAATCCATCTCCACTCAAAACGAATCTCGCAGTATCTTCTTCCCACTCACATTTAAAATAACCATATTCGTCAGGAAGTTCTAAAATATCATTCTCCCAAATCTTCTCGCCATTCTTGTCGGTAAGTCCGGTGTACTGGCAGAGGGTGTCTGGATCAATCGCATACATTTCAGGAGCTATAATGCCTTTTAACGCTCCATCAAGTTTTATTTTTCCGGTGCAAATAAAATGGTTTATTTTAGCTATGTTTAGATAATAACCTTCTACCCATTCACCATTATCTTTTCTCTTTGCTTTAAAAAGATTTCTCTCATTCTTCCACTCTCCTGTTCTATAATGCTACTTCTTTATGCTCGGCTTTATCATAACTACTTGACCATGTCCCTCCGCTTCTACTGTGACAATTTTTACACAGGACTTGCGCCCAATATCCTTTGCGATCTCCCGGAATGCGTTCGTAGTTAATATATGCTTCTCCCCCGCAAAACGGGCATTTCTTTAATTCTTCCATCTTCTTTTCCTGCATGTCAGTCCTCCTCAAACCCCATATATCCCATCACATTTACGCCCGTTTCTTTTTCCAGTTCATCATTCAGCAGCTTAAAATCGTATTTATCATCTTCTGATACGTACTTCATCTGCTGTTTTACAAAATCTAAAAATCTCTTTATCCGTTTTGCGCCGTACTTTTCCTTCCTGTACAGGTAATCTACAGAAATAATGCAGTAGATCAAAAATGTACGCAGATTATGTTCCTGCTCTCTTTTCCTGTATTCCGGGCTTTTCATGGCTTCATCAATCTTCTTTTTCAGCTTCGCCCTTTTTAGTTCTTTTTCTGCCCAACTCATAGCTTTCTCCCTTCGTTTGTTTTGCCTTAATTCTCCCACCGCTTAAGCAGCTTCTTGTTCGGGTTATTTTTATCCCGACTAATCCGGCAGCACGTCCTAACCCAATCCTCATAAAAATTCATATACGCAGATACCGTTGTCCATACCGCACAAATGCGATCGCTCCCTATTTGGCGCTTTAGTTTTTTAGTCTGTTTTGTCATGCTTCCTCCCAGTACTCCACTGTATACTCCATCTGTTTTTTATTACCCGATTCCGCAATCTGCTGTCTGCCGATTCTGACAGAGTATCCAGCCTTTAATAACAATGTTGCTATCTTAAGCCGATCTTCCTCGTTCCACTGTACAGAACCTTTCCGGATACTCCTAATCACGTTTTTCATTCTTATTTCCTTTCCGGCACTTCATGCCTTTACAAAAATACATCTCAGTTCTACGCTTTGTCCGGATATAATCATAATCTCCAATAATTGTCCTTCCACACAAAGCACATATCCTCACATCTTCCGCCTTCGCTTTCTCGACTTCTTGATTGTTTTTTTTTCATCACATCATCTCCCTGATCGCCGACACGACTATAGCCCATTTTGCCTTTTCATACCAGATAAACTGCATGACCGTATCATCCATCCTATATTTCTCTTCCAGTCTCTTGGCTGCGTCGTTGATCGGACGTGCACTACAGCTGTCCAGCGCCTCTTTATACGCAGCCCACATCGCATTCTGGATATCCACGACCTTGTTATGTATATTTCTTATTCTTCTTTCCATAAATTCCTCCTGTGGTAACAAAAAACATACTCTGTAACACTTTTTTTGAAAAAGTAACAAAATGCAATGTTACCTTGCAACCTGTTGAATTTATTAGGTTTGTCCTGATTTTTCTATGCGGTAACAAAAGTAACGTTCGTATTCCTATATAAGTAACGAAAGTCTATATATACATATATTTCAGATATATATATGCGATTTTGATTGTTACCCTTGTTACTTTGTTACCTTTACTTAAACGGCAACTCTTCTTGCGTCACTTCCGCCGGCTCAAATCCGTCCTTGTCCTGAAATTCATTCAGCCGCAGGAACACGCAGCGCACTGGTTTCCCGTTGATTTTCTTGAGTTTCGTCTGATTCTTCCCGTCTGTCAGAATCACGCCCTGCCGGTCCGCCCAGTTCATGAATGCCTTATAGGAATAATCCCCCTGCCGGCAAAGCTCTTTCACAGCCTGTGGATACATGACTGCATAACCCTCGCTGATCAATCCCCATTGCTCCGTTGTTGCTGTGACATCGAACCGTTGCCGATTCATGTTGATCTTGTCCAGAAGATAATGATAACAGCGCTCGTGCTCTGACACTTCATTTCGATCCACCAGGACTCTCTCCGCCTCCTCAACGCTGATATACTCCTCATCATAAAAGATGTGGCCTGTGGCGATACGATCCGCCAGAAGGAGGATAGACATGGAAATACTCTGTTTCTGCATCTTGTCGATACTGAATATCTGCCGCTGTATGTCCTGTTGCATATTGCGCAGCTCGTCGATATCCATCTTCTTGATAATCTGCACAAACCGCTTTCCGGCAAAGCCGTAATTCTTCTTAAGCAGTTCTGCAGTGCTCTGTGGATCCTGGAATACCTTTTCTCCACACTCGATTTCAAGGATACGGTTGATCGCACCGCCCTGCGACACGTAAGATGACAACGGGCGCTCCCCGTTCGTCAGGATCGTATTCTTCCATCTGTTCTCCCGGCGGATCCCCAGCTCCTTATTAGATCGGCTCTTACCCTTCCCAGAACACAGATCATATACCACGCCCTCGAAATTGTCCCGGATCCGGCTACTGGTCTTGCTGGTATCATCCAACATCATCGGCAGATGATTCAGCAGGTCCGCTCGGATTTCAAGCTGTGTGTCGGTCGTCTTGAAATCTCCTATGTACTGTCCGCCGTCCGGATTCGCCCACACCGACGCCGCAAGCATCATTGATACGGATTTGCCACCTTCGGTCTCACCCCAGAGATCCACGATGAACGGCAGCGCCCCCAGCCGGCTTACAAGAATACTGGCAAAAGACGCAGCAAGTGAAAACTTGATCTCCGGCCGACCGCTCCGTCGCAGCTCCCGCACATGATCCAGCCACTCCTGCCAGGACCCGCGCTCCCTGATACTCTCATAGACTTGCCCGAATGCCCCGTCTCCGTCGAATATGACGTCCGTATCGTACGGAAGGAAGCCTTCCCCGATCCACCCCAGTTTCGAACTGGATCTCCGAACCGGAATATCATCGTCGTTCAGATTCTCCACATCTGATAGATATTTAACCATCAGTTTCGCATTCTCCGATGTTACGGCTACTCCCAGTTTTGACAATGTCACGATTTTACTTGCTGAAGATATAATATCTTTATGGACCGTGATCTCCGTCCAGCGATGATTACGCTTATAAGCGAGCCGGATCTGCTCCTCTCCGGTCTCAAGGTTCCTCAGCCGGCCGATCGGCAAGATTGGATGATAACAGACCACGACCTCATTAGAGTAATCCTTATTGAACGTCCGGATCCCGTTATCTGCAGCCAGCCAGGAGCCGCACTTCATGGAATCGTATTTTCCCGTGAAGTTTGTCCAATTCTCAATCAGCGTCTGGTTTAACTGTTGTTTCTTCTGCATTTCCTTTTCGGTTTTCTCAAATGCCTTGACCATCGTGTCAAACTGTCCCTTCACGCCGAGTTCAGTCGGTCATTTTTTGCGGACAGTTCATACATGCTATCCTTTTCTGTTCTCTGCTCCTGCGTTTGCTCTCGTTTGATTTCTCCCTCCGTATCTTCTTGGCACAAGCAGGACAATACCTTGATGCACCAGAGCCCGGGACATATTCAACGCCGCACACCGTACAATTTTTAGCGGGCATTGCTGCCCACCGTTTTGTAGGTATGATATGTAATTCATCGACAAAGCCGATGAATTTATAGTAAATCTTGATTTCCTGCTTCACTGTTCCGTCTGCCATCTTCTCACGCTCCGAAACAAGTATCTTGTCTATGAGTGCGTTTATAACTGTTGCATCCAGTTCTTTTAAGCCTTGATAATTTCGGATAAGGGCGAGGAAGTCACGGATTCCCCGTGATTTCTCGTAGCTTTCATTAAGAGTTTCCGTCACCTCTTTCAGCCTTGCTTCAATTTCAAGCTGCTCTTTCTGGTATTTCCCCGACATCATCTCAAAATTCCGCTCGGTAATACGCTCCATGACCTTATCCTCGTAGAGAGAGGAAAACAGCCTGTCCAGTTCCGCAAGGCGTTTGTTCAGCTTCTTACGTTCTTTCTCTAATGCTTTCGCCCTGCTCTGGTCTGTTTCCGTGAGCCGCTTTTCTATGGCCCTGACCGCCTTTTCATCATTCACTGCCATATCCGCAAAACAGTTGATGTCGGCAAGAACGGCATTGAATAAATCCCTTGCTTCTATATTGTGGGCACTACACTCGCTTCTTCCGTTTCTTGCATAATTATTACATGAATACTGTACACAGTCGATAATCTCTGGGCGTTTCCTCCTGTGTACGTTCATTGCCCGCAGAGCACATCCGCAGTCCACACACTTGATAACGCCTGCAAAAATATTTACAAATCCTCCCTTGTTCTGTGGAAGCCTACGACTTGTAATAAGCTGTTGGACAATATCAAATTCCTCCTGCGTGACTATTCCCTCATGGGTATTGGGTATCACTTCCCATTCTTCGGGCAGCTTAGAGGGGCGTTTCTTGCTTTTCATATTGGCGGCAATCCGTTTGTAGCCTACAAGATTTCCCGCATATATCGGGCTTCTTAAAATGCTCCTCACGCTGTTCCCACTCCAAATATAGCGTTTGTCCTCGTTCCCCTCAAAATGACGTTCAAAGCCTGTTTCGCCACGCTCCGCCGCATAAGCGGCAGGGCGTAGGATATGCTGTTTATTAAGATGTCTGCAAATTTTGGCAACTCCATTCCCTTTTAATGCAAGGTCGAATATCTCTTTTACAACATGTGCCACTTTATCATCTATCAGCAGATGGTTGTGGTCGGCAGGGTCTTTGATATAGCCATAAGGGGCGGTAGTTCCCATGAATTTCCCCTGTTGAAACCTCGCCCGATATGCCGATTTTATCTTAACAGATATGTCAGCGGCATACATTTCGTTTAAAATGTTGCGGAAAGGCGTGATGTCCATAGCAGATTTATTCAAGGTATCTACGCCGTCATTGACCGCTATATACCTCACGTTATGCTCTGGGAAGAAAACTTCCAGATATAACCCACAATCAAGATAGTTTCTCCCCAGACGGGATAAATCTTTCGTAATCACGCAGTTTATCAGACCGCTTTCAATGTCTTTTATCATATTCTGGAAACTTGGTCTTTGGAAATTTGTACCAGAATAACCATCGTCCACATACGTTTTTGCTATGTGCCATCCCTGCTTTTTCACATAATCCGTGAGGATGGATTTCTGTGTCGCAATGCTCGCACTCTCGTTATCCGTACCATCGTCTTTAGATAAGCGGCAATAAATGCCGACTAAATAGATTTTCTTTTCTTCTTTGATTCCTGCCATACTGTAAAACCTCCGTATCTGTCCTATCTGTTTTCATGTCCCATTGCGTACATTCTAAGCGGACAGCCCCTCATTGTCGAAGGTGTCGCCCTCGGCAATCTTCTTCCGAATATCCTCGGAGATAATCGGGACAAACGCTTCTGTAACGGTCTGTGTGCCGACATATTCACGGCTGATTATCATCTGCACTGGTGCTTTTGGCACGATACGCTTTCTCTTTTTATCTGCTTTCTTATCCTCGCCCATACTTAAATCTTCCTTTCCAGACAGGGCAGGGAAGAGTTTGGAAATGTCCCCGCCCTGCCAATCAGATACCATTAATCCTCGCTGTTTAATTCTTTCTGTAATGCTTTAAGGAGTGCCGCCGCTTCATCAGCGTTCAGCGTGATTCCCTTGCCGCACTTTTCACGGTTCGGGGAAAAGCTGCGGATGTCATACTTCGGCTCTTTCCCATTCCATGAAATGAGATTGATTTCCTTTGTGTAGCCACTGTCGCCCGTAGACAATACTGCGATTTCCTTTACGATTTCATACTGGATTTCTCTCATTCTCCATACCTCAACTCTCTGTATTTACTTCCCGAAAAAAGAAGATTAGCGGCTGTCACGGTTGCGTTTCCTCTGCAACTCACGCTCCAAAAGTTTGATGATGGTTTCCTCCATCTGCTTCGGCGTTGTGTTCTTCGGAAAGTATTTTTTCAGCTTGCTTGTGTTGATTTTCAAGGTTTCTTTCTGGTTGCCCTTTTCCTCCGTCATAATCGCAAATATCGTATCCATGTCAAGCCGCCCGCTCTGGCTTAACTGTTTCATCCGCTGTGCCTGTGAGAGTGAGGGCGTTGCTTCTTCGCTCTCCATCGTGGCAAAGAGGTTTTCCTGCTCGTCTTTCTTCAAGAAGGACAGTTCCACCGCAGGCGTGAGGGCGATTTTCCCCTCGTCCACCATCTGCAAAATCGGCGGTATCAGTTCCGTCAGGCGGATAAAACGCTGCACGGTCATCCTGCCCACGCCGAAGCCCTGTGCCACCTTGTCGTCCGTCCGCAACTTCGTCACAACTTGTGACGAGGTTAAGTCTGTGCGGAAACCCTGCCGCTTCATGGCTTCGGATTTCATCTTGTAAGCAAACGCCCGCTCCGATGGCAGGATATTCTCACGCTGCAAATTGCTGTCTACAAGGGTGATGATGGCTCGGTCACGGTCTAAGGGCAGGACAAACGCAGGCACGGTATTTATCCCTGCAAGTTCAGAAGCACGGACACGCCGCTGTCCTGCAATCACTTCATAACCGTCCCCGTCCTCTTTCGGGCGTGTGATTATCGGCGTGACAATGCCAAATTCCTTGATGCTTTCCGCTAACTCTGACAGTGTTTCATCTTCTGCCACATGAAACGGATTGTCGGGGAACGGGTACAAGTCTTTGGTCTTTAACACCTTAAAATCCTGTTTCTTCATTCACATATCTACCTTTCTTTCGCTCTGCTTCTATGATTTTTCTGCAATTCTTCCAACACTTCGGGCGGTATTTTTGACAGCAGCCGCCCCATCTGCTCGTTGGTTCTCTGCAATTCAAATATCTTCTGATTCGCTTTCTGCACCTTTAGTTCCTGCTCGTACTTTTCATCACGCATACGCCCCGCATAGTCTGATTCCTGCCCAATTCTCTCTTTCAAACTGTCGATATACGCCTGCTGTTTCCCGATTTCCTTAGAGAATTTCTCCACGTCTGGCAGCCATGCAGAGAGTAAATCTAACGCTTTATCCCTTTTCTTCCCTGCGTTAAAGGCGTTGATGTCGGATAGGGCAGACACGATTTCTTCATACTGTTTATCAAGCCTGCCGCCTAATTTATAGAGCCATGTGGGGACGTGTTTCCGCTTGGTTTCCATTGAGGACTGCCCCCGTTCAAGCTGATTCCACCGTGAGGACATCCGCTCATGGTAGGCGGTCTGCCACTCGGATAATGATTTCTGGTTGCCTAAGATAGCTTTCGCTGACAGCTTATTGTCTGGCGTAATCGGCACAAAGCAGAGGTGCATATGGGGCGTTCTCTCGTCCATATGGACGACAGCGGAGAGGATATTCTGCTTTCCAACACGCTCCGAAATGAAGTCAAGAGCCGTCTGGAAATACGCTTTTTGTTCTTCGGGCGGTAACTGGTTCATAAATTCTGGTGAAGCTGTGATGAGCGTTTCCACCATCATCACGCTGTCTTTCCTTGTCCTGCACCCCGCTTCGGCTACCATGCGGTTAATCTCTTTCTTGTAGGTGTACTTTGGTGGTGCTATGAGATGGTAATTGTTTTTAGAGCGTTCCATATCTATATCTGGGTTGCTTTTGTAGGCTTCTTTCTTCCGCTCGTTGTGGCGTTCACAAGCCGCAACGCCGCCCGCTTTTCGTTTCTGGAAACGCAGGATTGCATAAGGCATAGGCGGATTCCTCCTTTCTTTCGGCGGGTGACCGTCCTTTGGGGTGACAGCGGTGACGGTGGTGACAGCAGTTTTGGGATACCCCCTGCCGACTGCCGCAACTGTCACCCTCACCCCCTGCATGACGGTCATGTCGATGATGACGGTGTTTTTGGGATACCCCCCTCGCAAGAGCCGTCACCGTCATGCCGCCATTCTTTTATCCGAAGCCGTAAGGCGTAGGATAGCAGGGCACAGCCCTGCCTTAAGGGAGTCCAGAGGGAACGTCTGGCACACGACTTTGCAGGGCAAAGTGTAGTGTGTTACACCCTGTAAACGCAGTCGGAAAAATCGGAATGATTTTTCTGACCGCAGGGGTGGTTTTACACGACCGAAAAGGGCGAGTAAATCTCACGCCTGCATTTTGCGTTTACGGGGTGTTCTCCCGTAGGGATGACAGCGGCAGGGTATCCTAAAATCACTGTCACCACCGTCACTGCTGTCACCCGCAGGGCAGAGCCGCCAGCTTTACATGGCTTTAAGCGTCAATGACAGTAACAGGGGGGTATCCTAATATCGCTGTCACCACCATCACCGCTGTCACCCGCCCTCCTTGCAAGGGCAATCCGCCTGCCGTCTTTCCTGCGGCTGTACTGGTAGCAGATACGGTTCTCGCTTAAAAATGTGGTGCGGTATTCATTCAGCCATTTCGTAATCACCGTGGGTATGGTTTCCGTTTCCCCCATAGCGGCTAACAGTTCCGTTGCCGTGCCTATCCATTCTTCCTTATCCCTCATAAAATCCACCAACCGAAAAAGGACATCTGGTATCGTTTCTTTCGCAAGCTGCTCCTGCGTTTTCCGCTCCACAAGCTCCCAACGGCAATCACGGAAACGCAGCGTGTATTCCTGATAAGGCGTGTCCCTGCCCGTCACATACAGCTTGGCGGTGTCAGACGCACGTTTCTCCTTTTCCAGAACAAAGGTAGCGTCCGCACTCCCCGTTAATCCTGTCGTCCCAGACACCTTGTTGAACACGTCGCTGTCATTCTGCTTTCGGATGTGGTGTACGACAATGACCGCCAGAGAGTGCCTGTCGGCAAAGTCTTTGATGAGGGAGATGTCCCCATAGTCGCTTGCATAGGCATTGTCTTTTGAAGCTGTACGGACTTTCTGCAAGGTATCAATGACAATGAGCCTGCTGTCTGGGTAATCTTTCAGATAATCTTCAAGCTGCACGATAAGACCGTCTGACAGCTTGCAGCTTGCCACGGCAAAGTGGAGCCGCCCGCTTGCTTCGTCCGTCAAACGAAATAACCTGTCCTGTATGCGGCAGAACGTGTCCTCAAGGCAGAGGTAAAGCACATCGCCCTCCATTGTCGGCATATCCCATAAAGGGATTCCCTGCGACACGCATAAGCATAGCTTCAGCATGAGCCAGCTTTTGCCTATCTTCTGTGAGCCGCAGAACAGCGATAAGCCTGTCGGGATAAGGCTGTCCACCACAAAGGATGGTTTCTCAAGCGGTTCATAAAGGAGCGTTTCGGCGTTGACTGTCTGTAACTTCTGCATGGCTTTCCTCCTTTCGGGCGGTGTCTTTGTTTTCGTTGCACATAGGCGTTGACCTCCTTAAAAATAGATTTACTCCCACGGAAAAAAGTGAGAGTATGTAATGCCGCCAATCCCACACAAATAAAAAACAGATTTCTTTTTCGGGCGGTGTCGGTCACGGTTGGAGATATTTCTTCAATTTCCGCCTTTACTTTCTCCTTTGCAATCGCAACAGATTTCTGTATTGCCGAAGCGGTGCAATGCTCCATAGCGGCGATTTGGTAAAAATTGAACTCATACTCGTAGTAGAGCAGGAAACGCCGCCTTTGTATCTCTGGAAGGCTCCCAACCGCCTTATAGAGCGTTTCATTCCGTTCTTCCTCAACCATGCGTTCATCAAGGCTCTTAGGCACACGCAACGCCCGTCTGTAAAGGGTTTCGTCCCATACCTCGTTAAACTCCCTGTGCCGCTCGTCCCATTAGAAAAGATTCCTGTTCCTGCGCTCCATCTGCCGAAACTCCATAAAGAACTGTTCCGACACTTCCAACTCGTGGGATTTGCCCTGCCCGTCCTTAAAGCTGATAAAATACCTTGTGCCGCTTTCCGTGGATTCCTCCCGAAGCGTGTATGCCTTAACCCTGTATGCCATCCTGTTGTCCTCCTGCAAAAAATGAGTGAGGGGATTTCCATCCCTCACCCAGTAGCCCGCAGGATGGCAGGCTGTTTTAGAAGCTATAAAATTTTCCGCAGCTTCTTCCGCAGATGGTCTAACCTCGCATAGATGGCACCAGTCGTCAAATGCACAAGCGGGGCAATCTCCTTTGTGGAATACCCCTGCATTTTCAGCAGGACGATTTTCAAGGTACGCCCGTCCACCGTGACTAATACTTGATAGAGATTTTCGCTCTCAATCTCTTCCAGTAACTCCGCAACCGTACCCACTTCCGCCTGCCGCTCCCTGCCTGCCATGTCCTCAAGATATTCCGCAACGTCATTCGTCCATCGGTAAAACCGCCTGTTGGAATTGAAGTCTGCCCTGTCCGCCATGCGTATCTGCTCAATGGTCGCTTCATCAACGCCGCACTCACGCAGCAGCTTTTCCTCCGCTTCTTTCCAGATACGCCATTTCCTGTCCTCCCGTCCGTGGTTGTATGCCATTCTTACTTCCTCCAATCAGAATTGATTGAGAGGGCAGAGAAAAGCCCCCTCATCTTCCCAAAGGAAAAAACAAGGGGGCTGAACGCCTTAAATTTTAATTTTCTATTATCTTTCTTAGTTTTATTAGGATTCTGGCTTTGCGTTTGTTTACAACGCTCTGGGTTATGCCCAACCTCGCCCCGACTTCACGCTCGGAAAGTCCGTCAAAAAAGATTGCCTGTATCAGCTCCTGTTCACTATCCGACAGCAAAGGCAGGGCGGCTTTCAGCCTGTCCACCATGACCGCATTGACAACGGTTTCTGCAATGTCCACCGCTTCATCAGTGATAAAGTCCAGAGGATTCCCCTCGCTGTCCGTAAATCCGTCGAGAGATAGCAGTCTATTCTTTGTATCTAATTTTTGCAGATAACGCCACCGTTCCTTGTCACGGTAGAAGTCTGTGTATTGCTCCCTCACGACTTCAAGCAGACAGCCTTGAATGGGGATAAACAGCTTGTCCATATAGGTCTGGTCGGATTCCCTGCAACGGCAGAACTCCGTGTAGGATAATTCCACATAGCCGCCACTTTCTCTGATATATACCTTTCTTGGTGCATATTTCACCATAAATACCTCCCATCTGAATTTTTGAAATGTAAAAAATCCAGATGGAGAGGCGGAGAACGACACCGCATATCAGAAACAGCCCTACGGCACTTTCCAACAAAAATCGACAAAAGAAAAACCGCAAAGGCTCTGTGACCTTTACGGTTATAGGAAATAGTAATTCTATTGTATGGAGATTGTACTTCTACTTTCAAGGTGAGAAGTACCGTTGCACTGGCAGAAATTTTTTTAACTGGTTTCCTGCCGTTCTCTGATATGCTATGTATTGATAAATTTTGCTTCGTATGAGCAGATAGATAACTGCCCGAAAAAAGGACATAAAAAAATCCCTCCAAATTTAAAAACAAATTCAGAGGGTAATTTAGGGTATAACAAAATAACCCACCCGAATATCGTTTTTTTTATTTGGTGAGTTTGTTCTTTCAAATACGAAACAAAAAGAGCCGATGATTCGTGAATTGTTCCACAATTTCATCGGCTCTGCGTCTTAAGCGTCTGGCTCTTTGATGACAGTTATCTTCAAGTTGTCAACTTTAATCAATCTTTCTTGTCTGCATTTTGGACAATAAAGGGGATAATTCTCCAAAACAGTGTCCTTCCTAATTTTATTACGGGTTTTGCTCCCACAAACAGGACACAATATCCATTCGCATTTCATCATAATTAGTCTCTAATCCTTTCAAATCTCATTTTATATGACTTTTGCAAGCTGTTAAGCTAACTTGTGGAACATATGCCGAACCTTATCTATACGGCTATTCGGGCGGCGGGGTTGGCAAATAAATTTACCAATAGCTGGCTGGTATCCTTTTAACTCTGTCAAGCAGACTCCCTGCCCATTTGTGAAATAAGTTAAATCGTTCCTGTATTCTTGAATACATCTAGCAGGGATTTCTCCTTTCAGAATGACCTCGTCATTCTTTATCTGAGTACTTACAATATCTGCACAATACCTTGGAGCATCATGATACGCCCGTGAGAGATATTCCTGCGGTGCATAAATTTCAAAGTGGAGATATGGCTCTAATAGTTCTGTCCCTGCTTTTTTTAAAGCCTGCTCCAATACGATAGGGGAAAGCAGCCGAAAGTCTGCGGGGGTACTTACAGGACTATAATACAATCCATATTCAAAACAGATTTTACAGTCTGTCACTTTCCATCCATACAGCCCCTGCTCGCAGCCATAAAGAACCCCCTCCATAACCGCATTTTGGAACGATTGATTTAAATATCCAAGTGAAACTCTGCTTTCATACTGCACTCCGCTTCCAATAGGGAGCGGCTCTATGGACAACCCGACAGAAGCCCAGAAAGGATTTGGCGGGACTTCTATGTGGATGGTATATTCTGCTTTTCTAAGCGGTCTTTCCATATATATAACAGTAGGCTCTTTTATTTCTGCCTCCACATGATATTTTTCCTCAAGGATGGCACAAATGACTTCCATCTGCACATTCCCCAAAAAAGAAAGTATAATCTCATGCGTTGTAGTATCCACATAATATTTTAAAAGAGGGTCGCCATCTGAAATTTCTGTAAGTGCCCCAAGCAATATTTCCCGCTGTTCAGATTTCTTTACTGCAATCGTTGTTTGGAGCATAGGGAGAGGATTTTCAATAAATTTTCTCTGCGGCAACAGTATTTCGTTCCCCAAAATACTGTTTAGCTGCAAAACATCATTTGGTAAAATTACAATATCACCAGAGCAGGCTGTATCGGATGAATATAATTCACCGTTTGTCGGAACACACATCTCTGTGATTTTTATTTTCTCTTTTTCAGATATTCTAATAACATCCCTCAAATGCAATGTTCCGCTATATATACGCACATAAACAAAACGCCGCCTTTTCTCTGAATATTCAATCTTAAAAACCTGCCCGCATAGTTCAGATTGACCTTCAGGCGTTGATGAATAAAATTTACTGGCAATTACTTCTATAAGCTGCCGAATCCCCAGATTGTTTTTAGCGCTTCCGTGATAAACGGGAAATAACGTTCCGTTTTGGAATCTCCTGTTTTCTTCCTGTTCCAGTTCTGACATTTTAAACGGTTTCCCTGACATATATTTCTCTAATAGTTCATCGTTTCCCATAATTACCGCATCCCACTGTTCCATATCGTCATTGTCCGTTACATTTATATGGGGATGCTGCCCAACCTTTTGCTTCACTATAATTTCCGAAGAAAGCTTTGCTTTCATTTCCCGATATACCATTGGCAAATCAATCCCCTCTTGGTCAATTTTATTGATGAAAAAAATTGTCGGAATCTTCATTATCTGTAGTGCATGAAACAGTATACGGGTCTGTGCCTGTATGCCATCCTTTGCAGAAACTAATAATACTGCTCCGTCTAATACGGATAAAGAACGGTATACTTCCGCCAAAAAATCCATATGGCCTGGCGTATCTATAATGTTGACTTTTACATCCTCCCACTGAAAAGATGTCACTGCTGTCTGGATAGTGATTCCCCTTTGACGCTCCAAATTCATTGTATCTGTCCTTGTTGTGCCTTCATCTACGCTCCCTAGTTCTGCAATTGCACCACTGGTATACAATAAACTTTCCGTTAATGTTGTCTTTCCTGCGTCAACGTGAGCCAGAATGCCTAAGTTAATTATTTTCATGTGATTTTCCTCCTATCAACACCCAAAAAAGGGCATAAAAATACCCAGTGATAAATACTCCTATCACTGGGTAAATAACTCCAATAGCCCCAAAACACTTATATGTTTTCGGGCATATAAAATTACATGATAAAAGTATTCTTAAACTGGGTACAAAAAACTAAGCCCCATATTAAAAGTGAAACGGGACTGCTACTTTTTGTTCCCACTATCAAATTGACAGTTTATTTAAGAATACCTTGCCGCATATTTATTAACTCCTTGTATAATACTGAATCTAATTATATTCCTTAACCCTTTATTTGTCAAGCTGACAAACTAAAGCAGAAAAAGCGGCAGGATTTCCCCCTGCCACTAATCATCTGTTTATGCAAAAATAATTTCCTTTTCCACAATCTCCCTCGCACAAGCCCTTATGTTATTGAGGCATCCTGTCCATTCTAAGGCGTTTTCTGCCTTTAGCTGTTCCGTTATGCCCTGTGCCTGTTTCATACCCTCTATGAGCCTTTCAAAGCGTTCCTGTGCCTGTCTGTTGATGTCGGCAAGGTAGGCGTTTAGCCTGCCGCTTGTAAGAAGATTGGTGTATGTAACTTTACGGTACTGTTTTAGATGATCTAAATGCCGTTGCCCCCAGATGCCTATTGCCTGTTCTTCTTCGGCGGGTACAGTTAAGCACGGTATCAAATAATCCCCTTGCCTTTCGTATTTGCCGCCCAGTTCCTCAAATAATGATTTTGCCATTGTCTGTTACCTCCACATTCTTTTTTATTTTGAATGTCCGCAAAATCCGTCCTACATCCTTCGCACGATCCTGGAAGGAAAGAAGCATCTGTGCCCGTCTGATCGCATCGTCCTGCTCAAAGATCTCTACGAATACTTCTTCTGACAGGATCTCTTTTCTGTCATAACTATTTAAAGGTTTCATAACACTCCTTCTCACCTCGGTTCGTTCAATATTTCGTGTAGGTATAGCTGATATTGCAGGGCATTATAGCAATCTGTCCACGCCTCCGAAAACGGTTTTGCAGTATGGTATCCGTTCCGATATATGTCGATCAACTCATTGTTCAGCTTCCGCTTTGCCCTTAGCTTTTCCTTTTCTTTCTTGCGCATGTCCTGCGCTTTTCGGGCATGATATAGCTCTATACGGTCATGGAATGTTTCTTTTTCGTATGTCCCTCCAAGGCTTAGAAATGCCTCCCTGAATGTAAGTCCATCCATTTGCTGTACAAAACTAAAAATATCCCCATTTGCTCCGCAGCCAAAACAATAATAACTATCCTTATATATCTTCATAGACGGTTCCCTATCCCCTTGATGAAATGGACAGGGAATAAACCCCGCCCTGTTGGGATGAAAACCATACTGCTCTGCAATATCCTGCATGCTACACATACCTTTTATCTCATCACTCGTCATAACTTCTACCACTCAATATCCGTATGATTTCGCTTCCTGTTTGTTCTTTATCGCAAAACAGGAACTTGCATCCATATTTCCGTTCCTGCGTCCGCAGGATCTTATAAAGAACCTCTCCGGTCATTGCCTTTGTCTCGACATCTTCCCACTGTCCAGTATCTGGATTCTTCCTTCGTTTCCATCTCCGCGGATTTTCCCAGAAGACAACGTGATCAAGCCGCCCAATACCTTTTCCATGTTCCACTAAAAAAACGATCTGGATTCCATTTTCCTTCGCAAGTATCAGCTCTCGCCGGAACCTGTCATGATCTTGGCAGACATTGCAGCATAATTCCGACAGATTCTGCTTTCTATCAATGATCAGCCGGGGATTATCATAATTCATATAATCCCCGACCATTAACTTCGATACCGGGTGTTTTACCCCCTGCCGATCGAATTCCTCAACGATCTTTTTGATCGCTCTGGCTTTCTCCCGGCTGTCAATCTGTATTACCAATTCAATCACTCCTAGTTGAACGGCAGCTCTTCATCGATTCCATCTGGAATGTCCATAAAGCCATCATCATCTTCTGGTCCAAATCCGCCAGAGGGATTATTTTCATTTCTGCCGTTTCCCTGCGATGCCGCTCTGCTTTCTGCAAAGCCAACCTGTTCAGCTATAACATCTGTTGTATACACCTTATTTCCTTCCTGGTTCGTATAGGAGCCGGTCTGGATCCTTCCAGATATTTCAATCTTCATGCCTTTCCTGAAATATTTTTCTATAAACTCTGCTGTTTTCCCAAATGCGACACAACTAATAAAATCAGCTGTCGGTCCACCTTCCTGCTTGTATCTCCGATCACACGCAACGAAGAATCTTGCGATAGAGCTTCCTCCGTCTGTGTATCGAATTTCTGGATCTCTCGTAAATCGTCCGGTCAAATTCGCACTATTCATTTGCACCCTCCTGTTTTACTGGCGTTTTTGTCAGTTCAAACTTTTTCATAACGATCTTAAACTCATTCACCGTCATATCTTCAATCTTCTTCGCTTTCACAGCCCGCATGGAAAGAATCGCCTTGTCCGTTACTTTTGTTCGTTCCTGCTCTGCTCGAATAGAAGCAAGCATTGCTTCCGTGATCTTTTGATCCCCTGCTGCCTGTTCCGGTTCATTCTTGGAAACTTTATTTTCCGGAGCAAACTTTTCAGCCTGTGTCTGCTTTGAATTCTCTGCCGGCTTCTCCTTCTTTTTGCCTGCAGGAGCTTTATCTGCTATTTCCTCCGGCCGCTCAGCATCCGGATCATCCATATCCTCCGTTGGGATACAGAAAGTCTGAAAGCAGGCATACTTAAACGCAATAGACATTGCTTTATTTGTAGCTTTATCGCCCGTGTCCATTCCTTCGCCAACAACAGTACACTCCAAACAACTTCCATCATCTGCAAAAAATTCATAGCGGATTGTGCAGATAGAATGATTCATATGCGTTCCATTTTTGGAAGTTACAACCTTTCTTATATTCTCTTTAACTTCCGGAACAACAAATACTCCATTCTTAACCATTGCCGGATGAAGGGCATTCATGACATCATCAATCCCGCGAAACTTATAACTTCCAAAATTCGACTTACATGTCTTATCCTTAGAGACTGCTCCGATGTCTTTCATAACGCCCAAAATGGCAGCGTAGATCTTCGGTTCAGTTTTTTCCAATGGTTCGTTTCCCATCACTCACCCTCCCTGTCGTATACAATCAATTCATTTTCAATGGACTGCAGTATAATCTCGCTCGCCACTGATCGGATGCTTTTACCACATTCATTGGCCACCTCTGCCAATGCACTGTATGCCTCCGGTGTAAGTTTGATTACTCCCTGTTCATTTGGTATAATCCGTTTTGCCCGAATATGTATCTTACCGTCCCTCATCATGCATCCAACCTTTCAAAGAAGATTCCCAGACTATCCATAGCTACCTCTAACTCCTCAACCTCTTGCGCCGTCGCAACAATACGATATTTTACAGATACTGTAGACGGTGTAACAAATGGCATTTCAGACTCATCAGTTTCAGTATCGTTCGGAAGATTTTCAAAATCTTTCTCAACATCCATCGATGCTTGATTTGTCTCCATAGATTTCCGCGCTACTTCTTCCGCTTCTCTTCTTGCACGTTCCTCACGCTCCAGAGCTTCGCGCTCCATCCGGCGCACCCGATCGATCTCTGCCTGTCGTCGTCGCTCCTCCTCACGCTTCATGATCTCCTGTTTCTGCTTTTCATAGTTATTAATGTATGTAACAGCTTGCACAGAATCATGTGTGTTCCTGTAAATTTCCAGAGCCTTCTCTACTGCATCTGACTGCATTCCGCTGATCATGGCAACTGCAGCCTGCGCAGCCTTTACTTCGCTTACAATCTCTTCCTTGATTGATTTCATCGTTGTGGTGGCATTTTCCCACTTTGCCATATAAATGCTATTAAGAGGAATATACTCTGCCATATCCTCGATAAGCTCAACATAGAGCTCTTCAATCTTCTCCTTCTTTTCTTTCTTGCGCTTCTCTTCAAAAGCTTTTAACTGCTCATCGATCGCATTGATCGGCTCGTCCACTTTAGCAAGCAAGACTTTCATATTGGCTTCAAATATCTCGAACGGTTTATTCCATTCCCTTTTAACAAGTTTACGTTTGTCATCGATCTCTTTCTTCAGCTTACGGAGCGACGCCACCTCGCCCTTCGCAATATCCTTCGTCTCTTCTGTAAAAACTGCACCATCATATTCTGCCAGCCTGGCATCCAGAGCTGCATTCAGCTCATCGAAATTCAGTTCGATTGTTCCAGGGTTTTGTTGCACCCGGAGTTCTAATTTGTTCATAGTCGCATAACCTCCTTTTTTATTCGTCGCACATTCCAATGATCGCCTTCACTGTATTGAGTTCAATTTGCGGTATTGGTATCTTCTTATTTCTCGCTCTTTTTACCCGACCTTCATATTCTTCTATACATGAGATCAACGCATCCATCCGCGCATCAACCCTATTCAGTCTGGCAAATTCATCCGCATCTATTAGAACCATACTTTTTACCATTTACGCTTCCTCCCAATATCTCCCGCCGCACCAGAAGAAATCTTCTGCCGGCAGATAGTCTTCTAATACGATCAACGCCGGGTTCTCTTCACAGATGTGATCACCCTCGCCGATCGGGGTACATTTGCTG
>NZ_JBBKBE010000007.1:0-131810 GCF_037890075.1 Mediterraneibacter sp. ICN-202921
ATTATAGCATAGTTTTCCCGACATGGCAAAGTGCAGTGACTTTTTGATACCTTTTATATTGTTCTTCCCATAAGGGGCGTTCCTGCGGATGGTATTCTGTGATAGAAAAAGAATTCTTAAGAAGCCGGGCAGCTTCTTTTTCATTTTCGATATATCCTAAGGAGCGGAACTGAATGAGGGCGTTTCCGATGGCAGTTGCTTCTATGGGACCGGTGGCAACGGTTTTGCCGGTAGCATTAGCGATATACTGACAGAATGCTTTGTCTTGTGAAGCGCCTCCTAAAAGATGTACAGTATCTGTTTTATGCCCGGTGATCTGCTCCAGTTTTTCTATACTTTCTCTGTATTTAAAAGCCAAAGATTCCATCACTGCACGATAAAATTCTCCGGGGCGTGTGAGAGGAGGCTGCTTAGTTTTTATACAGTATTGGTTTATCGCTTCCTCCATATTTTCGGGGGAAGCAAAAAGACTATCATCCGGATCTATCAGGCAGGCAAATGCGGAAGCTTCGTCTGCAGCTTTGAGAAGCGTAGCATAATCGTCGGGCAGACCGTTTCTTTTCCAATAACGGCGTAGCTCCTGAATCAGCCACATTCCCATGATTGTTTTTACAAGTTTGACTTTTCCAAAAGCGGCGCCTTCGTTGGAAAAGCCGTTTTGATAGACGGTGTCTGTAATGACGGGGTGATCTGTCACCATACCGATAATGGACCAGGTGCCTGAATTGATAAAAATATAGTGAGGATCTTCTGCGGGCACTGCGTGAGCGGCAGAAGCTGAATCGTGCTGTGCTGTGGCGATCAAGGAAAGTTTTTTGCCGGAGGGGATACCAATCTGGCGTTTGATCTGCGGCAGTACATCCCCTTTATGTGTACCTGTCATCACAATTTCGGGAAAGAGTGAAGGGGACAGATGTAGTTTCATCAATATTTCCGGGCATAACTGTTGGTGTGCAAGATCATATAATTGTGTGGTGGAAAGGCTCGTATATTCCAGACTTTTTTGTCCTGTAAAAAAATATCCCAGCACATCGGCGAGCATAAGGAATACATGCGCATTTTCGAAAATCCTCGGATTACGACGTTGTATGCCCAGGATCTGGTACACCGTGTTATACCACATATCTTGTACTCCTGTTAAGGAGAAAAGTCCTCCTTTTTTAAAGAGAAGCACAGCCTTTTGTATCATTCCTTTCGCCTGTGCGTCTCTATATTGATAGGGAGGAGCGATGCATTCATCTTCTCCGTCCAGAAGCGCAAAGTCCACACCCCATGTGTCGATCCCAAAAGCTTCAGCAGAATCTGTTATGCGAAAAACTTTTTGCAGTCCGGTTAAAATTTCTTGGAATAAATAAAAGAGATCAGTATAAATACGGTCTTGTATGTGGATCCCTTCATTAGAAAAACGATGGACCTCTTCTAGATGAAGCGTATTATCTAGAAGTGTTAGCAGAATGACGCGTCCGCTGGATGCGCCCAGATCTACGGAAATTACACTTTTTTTCTTCATGGATAGTTTCCTCTTTTTTATTTCTGTGGTGTTTTTGATATGGATTTATAGAGTTCTGAAACAGAGTGGAACTTTTCTGCTTTTCCCGGGACAGGAAGCGCGCGTTTTTGTATGACAGTATCCAATTGTGCCACTGCTTTTTCAGGTATTGGTTTGAAATTGCCCAAAAGCTCTGCGATTACGACAGATTGCGCCATACATTCCATCATCTGCATCATCTCTACACCGTCTGCCGCGCCGTTAGGACTGCACATCAAAGCACCGTGGTTTTCCATAAGGAAACCGTTTGAATCTTCGATCACCTGGTCGAATTGCAGGGAGAGGGCTTCTGAAACCGGTGTTTCGTAGGGAACCATCAGAAGAGGACCTACCTCAAGTACCGGTTCCGGGAGTACAGGTTGGGCGAGCAGTGAAGACTTGGCGATCGCAAATCCTGTGAGAACAGGAGGGTGTGCGTGAACAACAGAACGGATGTCAGGACGTTTAGCCATGATACGCACGTGAAAAGGGGTTTCGCCGGTAGGTTTTTTTCCCTCTGGAGCGAAAACCGTCTCTCCATTCCGATTGACGATACAGATGTCTTCAAAACGGACAAGGCGTTTTGGTGTCTTTGTAGGTGTGATCAGGATAAGATCATCTTCTGTGCGCAGGGAGAGATTCCCTCCTGCAGAAGTAACGTATCCTAATTCCGCAAGTCTATGGCTTGCGTCTATCAGTTCAGTGATTTCTTTTTCGTATTTTATTTGCAAATGGTTCATAGTAGATTCCTTTCTTAATCGAAATATAATAAAAAAGTTTGTGCCGGAACGCATTCACTTCTTCTGGAAGTGAGGGGGACGCGGATGAGGCGGCATTCCGGCACAAACTTTTTTATTTCAGAGGTTCTGGTCCTAATTCGACTTCTCCTAATGTTTTTACTTCAAAACCGTTTTTCTTAAATTCTTCGTAATCAAAAGCTTCCAGTTCATCATAAGCGAGTTTGTGGAATTCATAGAAGTTTTTCCAGTCTTCATAACCATCGCCCAAATTGTGCTCTAAAAATGCGTCGGCCATTGCGATTCCGGTCTGCGGAGCTACATAATGTGCGCCCATTGCCATTACGTTACAGTCGTTGCCGGTGATACAGCGCAGTGCAGAAGGAACACTTTCTACAACAGCTGCGTGTACGTGCGGACATTTGCTGGCTGCAATATGGATGCCCATGCCAGTACCGCAGAAGATCAGGGCTCTTTCAAATTCCCTTTCTGCGATTTTAGCGCCGACTTTCAGACCGATGCGATGGAACATCTCTGGATTTTCTTCGTCTTCTGTCTTTACCCCGATGTCTGTAACGGTCCAGCCCTTTGCCTTTAAATGTTCTACAACTGCATTTTTCAAAGGAACTCCTGCGATATCCGCGCCTACTAAAATTTGTTTGTCTTTTACTGTTTTCATAAAGATACCTCCTTATAGTTTTTATTTTTATTAGTTTCTTTTTTCAATTGCTGTGATCATATCCAGGCGATTCTGGTGGCGTCCGCCTTCGTATTTGGCGTTTAACCATTCGTCTACGATCATTTTAGCCAGTTCGATCCCTACGACTCTTGCGCCAAATGCCAAGATATTCGTGTTGTTATGCTGTTTTGAAAGTCTGGCAGAATAAGGTTCACTGCATACACATGCCCGTATACCATTTACTTTGTTGGCGCTCAAGGATATGCCGACGCCTGTTCCGCAAATAAGGATGCCGCAGTCCACTTCGCCGGTGGCTACCAGATTGGCCACTTTTTCACCGTAAACAGGATAGTCGCAGCGTTCCGGTGAATGTGTGCCTACATCTGTGACAGCGATACCCTGCTCCTGCAGATATTCTTTAATCTTCAATTTCATTTCAAGGGCAACGTGGTCGTTTCCAATTGCGATTTTCATAATCTGTTCCTCCACTGTTATGATCATATATTGTTTTTGAATATACCGCACATAGCATCCTGCTCAATACGTTCCAGCATACTATAAGCCATATGAAGATCGCTTCCAGATACGACTACGCCATGTAAAGGCATGATACAGCCGATCGGATAGGTTTCGGCAAGTTCTCTTCTGTTGTCCCAATACTTGTAGATTTCTTCATGCAGGTTTTTCGTGTATGCTTTTGTGTAAGGGATACACTCTACGGGGCCTCGTTTCATTGTGGCTTCCGTAATGTTTGGTATCGGCTTGGATTGTGCCACATATACCATGCAGTACTGCGGATGTGCGTGGATAGTAGCCTTGATATTGTTGAATTTTGTAAGGAGAAGGACGTGCATATATCCTTCCCGGGAAAGCTTTCCGGTTCCTTCCAGAATATCCATATTGGAGTTGATCAGAAGAAAATCTTCCGGCTGCAGTTCGCAGAAATGCCTTTCTGACATCAGGGAGGGAGAGATAAGGATACGGTCATCATCTACCCGCACGGCAAAATTTCCTCCCGCGGCATTGGTGAGGCGCCGGTCCCACATATAATGTGCGACTTTGCACATATCCTCACGGTCTTTTAAATAAGAAATTCCAGCCATAAATATCATCCTTTCTGAGTGTGAAACATAAGTTATTGTATATATTCCAAAAAGCGCTGTGTGTTTCTGTTGTCTGTAGTGCGAAAACCGACCGGATGAGGAGATTTCGTATACATTCCGTGAAAATCGCTTCCTCCGGTTGCCAGCAAGTCATAAGAAGCGGCAATCTCCAGACAGGTCTTTGTTACATCTTCCGAGTTCTTATAGTGCATACATTCGATCCCATGGATTACTTTCTCGCGAGCAAGACGGCGTATAAGGTCCACAGAATCGAATTGTCCGGGATGTGCGATCACAACGATTCCTTCTGCCTGGTGCATCACGTCGATCACTTCCAGAGTATCCGGGTAGTGGATCGGAACATAACAGGAGCCCTGCTTTCCTATCAATTCACCGAGCAGAGGACCGAAAGGGTGGTTGGTGATCCCTGCGTTTGCCAACGCCATCATAATATGGGACTCGAAAATAGATGCGCTGTGCCTGGAAAGATCAAGCACATCCTCTGTCTGCACGGCAGGATAAAGTTTTTGGATTTTTTCGGCCATTGCAAGTTTGGCTTCCCGGCGCCGTCTTGAGGTTTCATCTAGAACTGGCTCCAAAATAAGCGGTTTTTTTGGAGCGTAGCATAGAACATGAACCGGACGCCCGGTAAAAGGATCTTTTGTTGTACATTCCACGCCGGGAACGACTGTAAGAGAAGTTCCATCTGCATAAGTGCAAAGGCGGGAAATGCCGTTCATGGTATCATGATCTGTCAGAGCGATCAAGTCAAGTCCCTGGCGCAGTGCATATTTCCCGATCTGCTCCGGAGTGGCGGAACCATCTGAAAATATGCTGTGACAGTGAAGATCACCTTTCATAAGAAACACATCCTTATTTTTCTTTTAACATAGCGAAGAATTCATTCTCCAGTTCTTTTGGCGCATTTAGGTATTGATACAGATCGGGATTTTTCAAGAATTCTGTATATACCGGAACGTCTTTGTAAATTCCCAGTTTTGGACTGTCTGTCGGTACAACGATCTTAGGTTCGCATGCAAATGTGTAATTTGGATTTTTCTCGATCTGATACCCTGTCTCTGTGTGGTATACATAAGCGCTCATTCCGTGGCTTTGTTTTACACTGTCGTAGTAGTTCATACTGTTGACGGAGACGAGGTTGATAAATACCAGGGTTCCTTCACCGATATTTACTGTACAGTGTCCGTAATCCGGTGGGATGACAACGGTCTCTCCGGCGTGTACTTCGGCGAGAAGAAGATCGTTTACGGTCATAGGGCCTTCTTTTTTGTAATCATCGACACGCTGCATAACAAAGAGCGCAGTTCCACTGATCACCTGATATAGTTCGGGGAAGCTGAATGTTTCACCGGGGATTGGAAGGTGAAAGTGACCAGCGGTCTTTTTACATTCTTTTCCGGCATATCCCGGCAGGATAACGGTAGAATCATAGCGTAGAGCTACATCAGAAAAGGCTGTGCGTGTCTTATCGCTTACGATCGCTTTGTAAAAATCGTAGTATGGATCATCTGTCTTTTTGTAGTCCGGATCAGCCAGCAGACCTTCCATTTTGTCGGAATATTTGCGGGAGTAGTCTTCCCAGCGTATATCAGAAGAACTGCTTACAAGTTTTCCTGTTTCTTCATCTAATGCGATCGGCATGCCGAATAAAGTTAAATCTTTCATTTTTTCCTCCTAATTTTTGATACTTTGTCGGGCGAAGCCTGCCCGCCTGTAAGGCATGAATTGCGGGATGCCCGAATGGGTATACTTTGTCGGGCGAAGCCCGCCCGCCTGTAAGGCATGAATTGCGAGATGCCCGAATGGGTATACTTTGTCGGGCGAAGCCCGTCCGCCTGTAAGGCATGAATTACGGGATGCCCGGATGGGTGTATTTTGTTGATACTATGATAAATGCGTACTATGCATGGCTTTAAAGCTCTTGATAGAATTTTACGGCCTTTGGATATTCTTCCGGTGTATAAGCATTGAATAATCCGGAAGTTCCCAGTACGAGGATGTCAGCGCCGGCCTCGACCAGTTTCGGAGCAGTTGTTTCTTTGACCTGTCCGTCTACCATGATCTCTACGTCTTTTCCTGCGTCTTTGAACATGGCGCGTATCTTGCGTATCTTATCGATCGTAGCAGGGATCAGTGTCTGTCCTGCAAATCCCGGATCTACTGTCATGACACAGATCAGATCGATGAAATCCAGCATATAGGTAAGCTGAGAAATGTCTGTAGCCGGATTGATAGCAAGACCTGCTTTTTTCCCGAGAGATCGTATCTGTTTGAGAGCACGGATAGGATGTGTGAGTGTTTCAATGTGCATCGTGATATATTCGGCTCCACATTCCGCAAAGTAATCGATATATTCTGTCGGATTGGTGACCATGAGATGTACATCCAGTGGTGTGGATGATATTGCTTTGATATCTTTCATAAGATATCCGTTTAAACAGAAATTGGGAACGAAGTGACCGTCCATGATATCAATATGATAGAGGTCGACCCCGGCCTTATCCAGACTTTCGATTTTTTCTTTCAGTTCCATTGTGTTGATACACATAACGGAAGGTGATACTTTGTTCATTGTTTGTCCTCCTTAAAATGTTTATGATTTAATTTATTCCACATATAAATCCCTGCGCCCAATATTCCGGCGAAGGGATGATTGGACCCTTTTATGAAATCCAGCGAATCCGCCGGATAGGGTTTTCTGGTGTAAGTGTAGATTTTCTGGCACAGCTCCTGGTAGGGGAAATCCTTCATATGGACAACGCCGCCGGAGAGTATGATGTGTACGGGATCTAAAATATTGATCTCTGTAGACAAGGCTATGGCCATGAAATCCAGATATTCATGGAGTGCAGGCGTTTGCTTATAATAGGTAAAGATGTCTGCAAATGGAATAGCAGGCATGTATGTATCATGTAGCCGTTCTAATGCGCGGCCGGCACAGAAAAGTTCGATACAGCCTTTATTTCCACAAGGACAGGATGCGGCCTTTCCATAGACGGGAATGTGTCCGAGTTCTCCTGCCACGCCATTCTTTCCGTCTAAGAAACGTCCGTGTATAAAAATCCCATTTCCTAATCCGGTCCCTACATAGAAGGAGACGATACAGTCGGCATTTTCTAAGTGCTTTTGCCGCATATCATAAGAAAGCAAAAGCAGCACATCATGTTCTGCTACGACAGGTACGTGGAAAACTTCCTTAAGGGGCGCTGCTATATTCAGATCTGTAAAGGAAAGCAGGTTCGGACAGGATATGACCTTTTCCTTTGCGTGGTCTACTGTTCCGGGGAAACCGATACAGATTCCCTTCATATGATAAGAAGGGTAAGAAACAGTAAAATCTGAGATGATCTGTCCTAAGATCTCTATCGGTGAGCCGGTTTCAAACATGCTGCGGCTGCTGTATTTTAAGGGCTCTGCTATGAGAGTACCATCTTGTAAGATTCCGCCGATCCTAAAATTCGTTCCTCCTATATCAATACCGATCACATAGTCTTTTGTTTCAGCCGATATGTTCATAAATTTCCTCCTTCCTTCTTTCATTCGTGCACATTATAACACCTTACGGAAGGATAAACAATAAAAACGGGCAATAAACAGTCAAAAACGGAAATTATAACAAAAAACATAGAAGGGAAATGTGAAAAATTCACAAAAACAAAAGACATAAGCAAAAAATACTTGAAAAAATGCATAATAAGATTTATTATTAAGCCATAAACAAAAATAAACAGCACAAAACAAAAATAAAACAACAAAAACGTGTGTGATTTTGAGAAGGAGTTGTCATAATGATATGCACCGTAACCGTTAATCCGGCAATTGATAAGGTAATCTACCTTACACGGTTCAACAGAGATAATACGAACCGAATCAAAGAGACCAAGGAAGTTCTCGGAGGGAAGGGGACACATGTATCTGTAAATTTAAGTATTTTAGAGTGTGTGAACAAAGCATTTGGCATCGACTTTGGAGAAACGGGACGCAGGATCGAAAGTCTCTTGGAAAAAGAGGATATTGAAATGAAGTTCCTGCATTATGATGAGGGCGAGTCGAGAATGAATTACGCACTGATCGAAGAAGACAAGACATGCACACTTATCAGTGAAAAGGGAAAAATTGTTTCAAAAGAACAATGCCAAGAATTAATAAGGAAAATATACGATGAAGTATCGGAGGGCGATATTCTCATTTTATCGGGAGATGCGTCCAATACAGAAATTCCTTTGATCTATGCAAATATAATAGAAGCGGTGGCTGACAAGAAAGTAAAAATCTTTTTAGATGCCAGTTCTGAAAATCTGACAGGTTCGTTGAAGTGGAAACCTTTTCTGATCAAGCCGAACGAGGATGAATTGTCTCAGATTTTAGGAAAAGAGATAAAGGGAGAAGCGATGATCCTGGAAGGACTTCAAAAGCTTTCACATACGGGGATTTCGTGTATTGCAGTATCTTGTGGAGGAAACGGTTCTTACATATGGTATCAGAATGAGATATACAGAGTACATCCGCTGAAAGTGAATGTGATGAATACGATCGGATGCGGAGATGCATTCCTAAGCGGGATGGCCTATGGTTTTGAGAAAGGATTGGAGTTTACAGAGATCTTGAAAATCGCGGCTTCTGTATCCTCTGCGACGGCAGAGTCAAACAGCACGGTTGGATTTGACAGAGAAAGAGCCCGTGAGCTTAGAAAAAGGGTGAAGATCGAAAAGCTGCAGATGCATGATAAAGCGACGATCAGAGAGAACATTATATGTCGGCGAGACATTTAATGCATAAAAAATTATAAGAAAAGGAGAGAAGTATTATGAAAAACAAAGTAGTACGCAGAACCTTAAGCGTTCTGGCTGTCAGCGCAATGGTGCTTGGCATGGCAGGATGCGGCGGCAACAGTTCATCCGGAGGAGACAATGCTTCCAAAGAAGGCGGCAGTGATGAAGGAAAGACGATCGGTATATCCATGTGTGCGATCGAGTCACAGATGTGGGCAGAGTATCAGGATTCCATGCATAAAGCATGTGATGAGGCTGGTGTGAAGTATGCGGAGTCTATCGCAGAGAACGACGTACAGAAACAAAATCAGCAGATCGAAGACTTTATCTCTCAGGGTGTTGACGCGATCATTATCGCACCGGCAGACGGAGACGCAGTCGTATCAGCTATCCAGAAATGTAATGAAGCCGGAATCCCGGTTATCATGGCGAACCGCGCGGCTGGAGAAGGCGCAGAAGTATTCGCTACGATTTCTTCCGATAATAAAGAGATGGTAAAACGTGAGATTCAGTATGTGGCAGAGAACGCTCCGGAAGGAACGAAATATAAATGCCTCGAACTGGTAGGAAGCCTGACGGATGTCAATGCGATCGCAAGACAGGAAGGTTTTGAAGAAGCTATCGCAGAATATCCGGATATGTTCGAACTGGTTGCTACAGTTCCGACAGAGTGGAAAGGTGACCTGGCTCTGACAGGTGTACAGAATGCATTTGCATCAGATGATGACATCAACTTTATCTTCAGCCCATCCGATGCGCTTCTTCCATCTATTCAGTCAGGTTTACAGCAGCTTGGCAAATATGCAAAAGTGGGAGAAGACGGACATATCACACTTGTTACATTTGACGGCGCTGCAGATGCGGTAAACGCGATCCGTGAAGGATATGTAGATGTTGTTTCTGTACAGGACGCTACAGAACAGGGCAAGCTCTGTGTACAGGCTGCGCTCGATGCGATCGACGGAAAAGAAGCTTCTGATTATACAGATCCAGGATTTGAAGTAAGTACTGAGAATTGTGATACAGATTATGCAGATTTCAAAGGATATTGATCCTCTGCTGTCTAAATAGCAAAAGTGGAAGTGCCTCAAAAGGTTTCCTTTTGAGGCACACTCTATAAAAAGATTAAGGTGGGTTTCAACGTGAGTATAAAGAAGAGTTTAAAATCTATTGATGCGATTTTCTGGTTTGTGGGAATCTTTTTTATCATTTCTCTGATCTTCGTACCCGGCTTTGCACAGTTTTCTGCGATTAAAAGCCTGTTGAGCCAGACTTGTGTCCTGATGGTTTTGGCATGCGGCGTACATCTTACCGTACTAAACGGAGGTGTGGATTTTACCAGCGCGGCACTGCTTGCCCTGACTACGGTCGTGGGCGGTTCTATCATCAGTACAGGCGGCGCTCTGGGCGGAAGCGGTCTGGCAATTTTTCTGGGGATCGTGGTCATGCTCTTGTTAGGAGTAGGCTTTGGTATTATCAACGGTTTTTCGGTCGTTACTTTTAAAATGCCGTCTTTTATCGTAACAATGGCAACGCAGATGCTTGTAAACGGGCTTGCGGTCGTATATACGGGCGGCTCCAGTGTGACGGGAATGCCGGCGGCATTTGGCAATTTTGGAAACGGCAGTTTTTTTGTTGTACCGTATATTTTGATCATAGCAGTGTTGGTAGCAGTATGTATACATATTCTTCTGACGAAGACATTGCTTGGAAGACAGCTGTACGCGGTGGGAACGAATCCCAAGGCGTCTTTGATATCCGGTATTTCTACAAAAAAGACGATCTTTAAGATTTATGTTATCAGCGGATTATGTGCAGGGATCGCAGGCGTGATTGAATTGGCTTATATGCAGAGCGGTTCAGTTAACTATGGAAGTACGATGTTTAATGACATCATGGGCAGCATTATCGTAGGCGGCACAAGCCCGCTTGGAGGAAGAGGTAAAGTTATCAATACGGTAATGGGCGCGTTTCTTATCACAATGATAGGCAGTGTGCTGAATATCCTGAATGTACCGTATTATATGATTACTTTGATTAAAGGTCTGATCATTCTTGTTGCTGCAAGTCTTGATTTGGTTAAGACGAGAAAGAGCCTGGCGCAGTAAAGTGTGTCCGTAATAGGATTAAGACTACAGATTGGAAGTGAATAAGATGAGTGAAAATATTTTGGAATTAAAAGGGATTACAAAATCATTTGCGACCGTCAAGGTGTTGAAGGATATTACCTTTTCTTTAAAGAAAGGCGAGATATTAGGACTCGTAGGAGAAAATGGCGCCGGAAAATCTACGCTTATGAATGTGCTCGGAGGAATCTACCAAAGAGACGGCGGTGACATACTGCTGGATGGTAAGAAATTTGAACCACTCAATCCCAAAGTGTCCAGTGACGCAGGAATCGCGTTTGTTCAGCAGGAACTGAATTTATTTACAAATTTGACGGTTATGGAAAATCTCTTTATCACAGAGATGAAGAAAAGCAAGATTGGAAGTATCAATAAAAAAGAAATGAAGAAAATTGTCCGGGAAAAGATGGAGGAGCTTGGCGGAACAGGAATCTCACCGGACGATATCATAGGAAATCTTTCTATGGGGCAAAGACAGATGGTGGAGATCACCAAGTCGATCATGAAAGATTCCAGGATCATCATATTTGACGAGCCGACGACGTCTCTGTCAAATAAGGAAAAAGAAAAATTGTTTGAAATCATGCACAAAATGCAGGAACAGGGAAAATCTATTATTTTTATTTCTCATATCTTGGAAGATGTGTTTGCATATACGGATGAGATCGCAGTCTTGCGTGACGGAGAAATTATCTCCCAGAGGAAGACGAAAGAGGCAGATCCGAATACGGTCATCAAAGAGATGGTAGGCCGTGAACTTACGAATATTTATCCTGTTTGCGAAAAAGAAATCAAAGATATTGCATTTGAGGCGAAGAATATTTGTCAGAATGGAAGATTTGACAATCTCAATCTCCATATCAGGGAAGGCGAGATCGTGGGTATGTTCGGACTGATGGGAGCCGGGCGTACGGAACTGCTTAGGTGTCTGTTCGGGTTGGATGAGATGGATAGCGGCGAACTGTACTATAAAGGGAAAAAGATCGCGCCGATCAATCCGCAGAACTGTATTAAGAACGGTATGGCGTTTATTACAGAAAACAGGCGTGAAGAAGGACTTTTGATCCCGAAGACGTTGAAAGAAAATATTGTACTTTCCAGCTTGAGAGAACATAAAAAGAATGCATTGTTTATGAGTGCGGCAAAAGAAAAGGAAAGCACGGATAAGATGGTAAACAGTCTGAACGTAAAAACCTTTGACCCAGGAAAACAGACGGCGGGAACACTTTCCGGAGGAAATCAGCAGAAGATCGTATTTGCAAAATGGGTTTTGCGGGAGCCGCAGATCTTTCTTTTGGACGAACCTACCAGAGGTGTGGATGTCGGAGCTAAATATGAGATCTATACGATCATACAGGAATTGGCAAAAAAGAATTCTTGTGTATTGATGGTTTCTTCAGAAATCGAGGAACTGATGGGCGTATGTGACAGAATCCTGGTTATGAGCAACAACAGGATCACAGGTGAGCTTACGAAGGATGAATATGTTCCGGAAGAGATCATGAAATTTGCAGTGGGAGGTGTCAAATAATGGAGAAAGCGAAAAAGCAGCCGTCTACAGTCGGGGCAGGTAAGAGATTTGTCGATCTGTTCTGTACATACGGGTTGTACTTTATTTTCATCGTGCTGATCATATTTTTTGCGGTACAGCGGCCAAATTTCTTCTCCGTGAGCAATTTCCTTTTGATCTTGAAGTCATCTTCAGTTTTGGGCATTGCTGTTGTGGGTATGTTTTTTGTTCTGATCGTAGCGGGGATCGATATATCCGTATCTATGAACATGTACTTTTCCGCAGTAGTCGGGGCAACGGTTTTGAATAGTTTGGGAATGCCGCTGATTGTATCTTTTCTGGCTGCCGGTTTAAGCGGCCTGCTGATAGGATGTATCAATGGCTTCTTTGTGGCAAAAGTAAAGATTGTTCCCTTTATCGTAACATTGGCTACGTATTCGGTGGCAAAAGGGTTGGGGCTGTTCTTTACCAATCAGCAAATGGTATTTTTGGATAGTTCGGTCATGACACTGGCAAACGCAAAATTATTTGGAATATCTGTGTTCGTATTTATTTTCCTAGCAATCGTCTTGATCGCACATTTTGTATTGACTTCTACACAGTTTGGACGACAGCTGTTTGCCTGTGGGAATAACCTGGTTGGGGCGAACAAAATGGGAATCAATGGTCCAAGAACAGTCTTTCTTGCCTATGCGATCTGCGGAGCCCTTGCAGGTATCGCAGGAATGCTGAGCGCCTGCAACTTAAGTGTGATCAATCCAAACTTTGCCCAAGGAGATGAATTTGTTGTTATCTCATCATCTGTCATCGGCGGAGCCAGCCTCTTCGGAGGAAAAGGAAGGGTACTTCCCGGAGCGATCATCGGTATTGTAATGATCCAGGCGATTATCAACGGACTCACTATGATGGGCGCGTCTGCATATTCCTATACGATTTTCAGAGGAATCATTATTTTTATCGCAGTTATGGTGGATAGCATTAAATTTAGTGGTGAGATAAGATAATTATGCCGCAAATCCTTTTTATGCTGTATAATGTTAAGTATCAATTTTAAGCTATGGGAGAAATGCGGATGAGAAAGAAAAACTATAGTATTGAACGGAAAACAAAGATACTTAAGACCCTGGAAAAGGATGGGAGAGTAGAAGTGGAGACGCTTGCGAAAGAATTAAACGTCAGCAAAGAGACGATACGCAGGGATTTAAGAGAGATGGAACAGGAGGGACTTTTAAAAAGGACCCACGGCGGTGCTGTAAGTATAAACAGTACACAGCAGTCTCCGGAGTATCCATATCTGATGCGTGAGATCCAATGTCTGGAAGAAAAAGAAAGGATTTGTAAAAAGGCGGCATCGTTAGTGAAGGACGGAGATACAATATTTATCGACAATAGTTCTACGAATATCTCTATTTTGAAGAACATCAATCCGGAGTATTCTGTAACTATCATAACAAATTCTATACGGCTTCTTCTTGAAAGTACAAGATATGCCAATGATAATTTTGTTTTTATCTCTTTAGGAGGAATGTTCCGTCATAAGAATTATTCCTGTGTAGGAGATATTGCTAATGAAATGTCAAATAAATTCCGGCCGAGCAAGGCATTTTTGTCTTGCTACGGTGTGGATACAGAAGGCGCGCTGTTTGACAGCAGCATGTATGAGATCGAAGTGAAAAGAAATTTGATCCGTCATGCCGGAGAGGTGTATATTACAGCGGATCATACAAAGATCGGGCGTAAAGGCGGCGTGCAGCTTTCAGAAATATCAAAGGCAGATTATCTGATCTGTGACCGCGCGCTTACAGAGGAAGAACAGAAAAATTTGGATATGCAGAATGTAAAAGTATTGGTGGCAGATATTTGAGAAAAGGACATGTCGGGATTGGAGAGACATGAAATATCTGGGATTTGACTTAGGCGCCAGCAGCGGGAAGATGATGCTGGGGGAATTAGATGGAGCACGCTTAAAGGCAGAAGTGATCCATCGTTTCCCTAACCGCCAGATCCTGGCGGCAGGCGGTTTGTACTGGGATATCCTCAATATATATTCAAATTTAAAAAATGGAATAGAAAAAGCAGTTTATGAGTCAGGCGCGGAGAAGTTGACACTGGGACTGGATTCCTTCTGCAATGATTTTGGTCTTGTCGATCGAGAAGGCAGGCTTGTCAATCAGGTATATTGTTACAGGGATGAGCGTACAAGGCGCAAAGCACAGGAAATCTACGCAAAAGTCTCCCAAAAGGAACTCTATATGGAGACCGGAAGCCAGACAGCGTTGTTTAACACAGTGATACAGATGGCGGCTATGGTGGAAGAAGGAGAAGGGTATCTCCTTGAAAAGTGCAGGCATGCCCTGATGCTGCCAGATCTGCTTGCATATTTTCTGACCGGAAGGATGCAGACAGAATATACGCTGGCCTCCGTGACGCAGATGTTGGACTGGAGGACAAACAGCTGGCATAGCGGGATTATGCGGCGGCTTGGAATTCGGGAAGATATTTTTCCTAAGATCGTGCCGACAGGTACCTCGTCAGGTGTCTTAGAGGGAACTAGGGTACCGGAGTTAGCCGGCGCTTGTGTGCAGGTCGTCTCAGTCTGTGGACATGATACGGCTTCGGCGATCGCTGCTCTTCCGACGACAAAGGAGCATGTTGCCTATATCAGCAGTGGAACCTGGTCTATCGTGGGGACAGAGGTGGAAAAGCCAATCCTGACGGAAGAAGCATTTCGTCTTAATATTGCGTATGAAGGTGGGATCGATTATCGATACCGCATGATCAAAAATGTGATGGGATTGTGGATCTTGCAGGAGTGCCAGAGCGATTATGCAAGGCGGACAAGAGAAGAATGTTCCCATGCCTATACTGCATACGAGGCGGAGAAGGCGCCGGCGAGACGCTATATGATAGAGCCGGATGATGCGAGCTTCTATATGCCAGGGAATATGCTGGAGAAAGTGGCGCAGTATTGTGAGAAGACTGGACAGGGAAGACCAGAGACATTTGGGGAGATTGTGCGTGCCGTGATGGAAAGCCTTGCTATGAAGTATCGGTATATGCTGGAAAAGATGGAAGAGATCCTGGGTTATCGCCTAGAGGAGATTTATATCCTGGGAGGCGGAGGCCAGAATCGGCTGCTCGATCAGCTTACGGCAGATGTCTGCGGCAGAGTAGTCTATGCGGGTCCTTATGAAGCTGGGCTTGTAGGAAATTTAATGGTGCAGATGCGCAGTGTTGGTGAAATACAAAGCTTGAAAGAGGGACGCCAGATGATCCGGGACTCATTCGAGATCGCAGAGTTTGTGCCGCAGAAGCATGAACTGTGGGAAGAAAGCTATAGTCAGTTTAAAAGGCTGCTTGAAATGTGAGAAGGGGATGCTGGTGACAGCCTGAGGGCTCGAGCCATGCATTCCTTTTTCTCATTCAGCAGCAATGCGGCGGATTGACCCGCCGCATTTTGGAAAGGAGTGCGTTAAAATGGAAAAAGAAATCTATGAAAAATTAAATAGAGTAAGAAAATTGATGTGTGAGGAAAATCTAGAAGCAATCCTTCTTACTTCTACGCCGAATTTCTTCTGGATAACAGGCGGAAAAAATGGTTTTGTAGATAAGGCAACACAGGATGCGGCTGTGAAGGTACTGATCACAGCGGATAAAGCATATGTCATCTGTAATTCCAGTGAAAGATATCGGGTGATGGAAGAAGAACTGACAGACGAAAGTTTTACATTGATCGATTTTTTGTGGCATGAGGATGAGGCAGAGATTTTAAGACCGTATCTGGAAGGAAAACGGGTGGGAAGTGATTCGGGAATCTACGGAACAGAGAAAATCGGAGATAAAATACAGAAATTAAGATATGTGCTGACAGATGAGGAAGAAGCGCGCATGCGGAAAATCGGATCAGAATGTGCACAGATTTTGGAAGACTGTGTGCGGGAGATCCACCCGGGTGAGACAGAATTGGAAGCGGCTGGGCGAGTGACAGGAAGGCTAGTGGCAAAGGGATACCAGGTACCGGTCTGTCTGGTTGCTTCTGATGAGAGGATGTATAAGTATCGCCACCCGCTTCCCACAGAGAAAAAGATCGAGAAATATGCAATGATCGCAATCTGCGGACAGAAGTACGGTTTGACGATCTCCATCAGCAGGATCATAAGCTTTGGACCTGTCCCTGAGGAAATACAGAAGAAATATGAGGCACTGCTGAAAATCGACGCTGCATACATTGCACATACGCTGCCCGGTGTCCTATCTAAAGATGTGCTGGAGAAGGGATATGAAGCGTATAAAGAACAAGGATATGAGCAGGATTTCCATTTACATCATCAAGGAGGTGCTCTAGGGTATCTGACGCGGGATTACTGTACGAATGAGAGGACAGAGGAAGTAGTCTATGCACATCAGGGATATTCCTGGAATCCGACGATCGCGGGAGTGAAGCTGGAAGATACGTATATCATCCAGGAAACCGGACAAGAGATTGTATCAGATACAGGAAACTGGGTGTATCGTGAGATTACTGTAGATGGCAGGACTATCCGCCGCCCGGATATATGGATCCAAGAAGTGAAATAGAAAAGAGGGGAAGGCAATGTCTATAGAAACGGAAAATTACAGGATCGTGAAAGAGCAAGAAGAAAGTTTAAGATTCGGCCATTTTGATAATGAGGATGCATGGAAACTTGGAAATATCATTGTAGAACAGGCTCGTGCCAAGCAGGTTGCTATTGCGGCGGAGATTTGGATAAACGGTTATCAGGTATTTCGTTATGGATTTCAGGGAACGAATTCGTTCAATGATATTTGGCTTAGAAGAAAGGTAAATACAGTGAATATGCTGCATCGCAGTTCTCTGCGAGTACACTATATGCCTTATGTGGGAGAAGACGATATTTATGCAGACGGGCACTTGGATGCATCCGTATATGGCAATATGGGCGGAGGGTTTCCAATCTTTGTGAAAAATGTAGGTGTTATCGGCGTTGTGGCAGTATCCGGGCTTACACATACGCAGGATCATCAGATGGCGGTGGATGGGGTTGCCGCTATGTTGGGGATTTATGATCTGGAGAAGGTAAAGGAGGAAGAATAAATGGGGAAATCCTATAGAGAAGAATTAGTTGGCGTATTTGGGTATCCAGTGGATGAAAATCCGACGGTTGTAGTGGCGCAGACGGCATTTGAAGACCTGCAGGTACCATATCGATATCTGACCGTGGAAGTAAGGCCGGAGGATCTAAAGGATGCGATCCGGGCTCTGCCTGCATGGAATATGAAAGGGATCCATCTGACGATCCCACATAAAGTAGAGGTATTGAAATATCTGGATCATGTGGCAGAGGACGCGAAGATCATGGGGGCGGTCAATACAGTCTATGTAAAAGATGGAAAACTATATGGAGAAAATACGGATGGAAAAGGCTTTATAAAATCCCTTGTAAATGCGGATATAGCACTGGAAGGGAAAAAAGTCTTTATGCTGGGTGCCGGAGGTGCGGCTAGAGCGATTGCGGTAGAACTTGCCAATGCAGGCGCAAAAGAGCTGATCATCCTGAACCGCTCCAGAGCCAGAGGGGAAGAACTGAAGGCATTGCTGGAAGAACATACAAAATTGCAAGTGGAGTATCGGGAGTGGGACCATACGATGCCGATCGACGAGGATACAGATATTTTAGTGAATACGACAAGTATTGGATTGTATCCGGAGGTGGATGCAAAGCCGGATATTGTATTTGATACGATCTTGCCGCATATGGTCGTCTGTGATGTGATCCCCAATCATCCCCATACACAGCTTCTCAAAGAGGCGGAGAAAAGAAATGCCAAAACCATAGATGGACTGGGAATGCTGATTAATCAGGCGGTAGAAAGTATCCGTATGTGGACAGGAAAAACGGCAGATGCTGAAAAGATGAAAAATGCGCTTGCGAAAGAATACGGGATCGCAGACGTGCATTATTGATGACAGGAAAATGAGGATGTTATGAAAGAAAGAAGATGGATAGGCATCGTACTGATCATAGCAGGCATGTATTTTGGCGCTACCGGACTTTCAGGCGCAGTATTGCCTTTGCGCGCAGGAGAGGCAGTAAGCGGTCTGGTAATCTTTACAGGGATTATAGGGATCCTGGGAATTGCCATGATCATAATCGGTGGTATTTTATTTATGAAGAAATGACAAAGGTACACTATTCTCTATTTTAGATTAGGGTATAATCGACAAAAAGACAAAGGGTATCCCTTATGCTATTTTGGGCTTGGGGGTATCCTTTTTATATTGTGCTTTTAAGACGTAAAGTATATAATATTTAAAACAAGAAAAGGGTCATTTGACCTTTTTTGAAAATAGGAGAAATGGTATGATCAGTGCAGTTGTATTTCAAAATATTCCAGAACGTCTGTATAAAAACGCAGTCCTACTGTATATAAAGAAAGGGGGCATACTCGTTCAAAAGGGAGCAAAAACGGAATATGCATATTATATAGTAAATGGAAAGGCTTATGTGCAGGCAGACTTCCTCAATGGAAATGTATATCAGTTTTCTTATCTGGGAAAGGGAGACTATGTTTCCGATGTGGAAGTACTGGCGGGAACATATATCAATGCAGCTACCTTGATCGCGGCGGAAGATATGCATGTTTTGAAGATCCCGGCCTCGGTTTTCGCGGAAGAACTAAGGATAAATAGAGAATTTTTGTATGATATAGCAATGAATATGGCGAAAAAAATGTACAATACCAGCTGTCAGCAGGGACAAAATCTATTTAAAAAGGGCATTTTTAAAGTCGTGGTGTATCTGCTCCGCTGCTATAAGACAGAGGAACTGGAAGGGGATACAGTAAAAATAAGAAAAACAAGACCTGTGATCGCAAGTGAGATAGGGATCAGTATCAAAACATTGAACCGTTCTGTAAAACAGTTGTGCAGGGAACAGCAGATATCTACAGACAAGGGGAAGATCACGATCAATAAAAGACAGTTTCAGGCATTGTCCGCACTGGCGCAAAGAGAAAATTTGTATTGAACGTAAGTGCGGTGGAAGAAAGGAGAATGGGGTATATGTATGCAGAGAAACTATATTTGCAGTGGAAAGAAAAAGTAAAAGAGCAGGAAGAACTGCGAAGAGAATTAGAGGAAATGGATGGACACGAGGAAGAAATAGAGGAATGTTTTGGAAAAGTGCTGGAATTTGGAACGGCAGGACTTAGAGGAAAGCTGGGAGCAGGGACAAATCGCATGAATGTGTTTACAGTAGGAAAAGTGACACAGGGAATTGCGGAATATATCGCAGAGCAAGGTGAGAACTATAAGGACAGAGGCGTTGTGATCGCGTATGACTGCCGACATTATTCGGAAGAATTTGCTCAATTGGCAGCAGAGGTTTTTGCGGCCAACGGAATAAAGGTATTTACCTTTTCGTCTTTGCGGCCGACGCCGGAGTTATCCTTTGCAATCCGTCAGTTAAAGGCCGCCGCCGGTGTGAATATAACCGCTAGTCATAATCCTAAACAATACAATGGGTATAAAGTATACTGGGAGACAGGCGCACAAGTGATGGCAGATATCGCAGATGAAATGTTGGAACATATCCAAAAAGTGAACATGTTTGAGGGAGTGCGCCGCATAGGGTTTGAGGATGCGGTGAAAAGCGGAAAGATCGTTATACTTTCTGAGGAGATGGATGAAAAGTATCTGCGTCTCGTAAAAACGTTGGCAATCCATGAGGGGGAGGAACTGGCGTCAGATGTCGCGATCGTATATACTCCTTTAAATGGGGCGGGCAGCATACCGGTACAAAGGATTTTAAAGGACAGAGGCTTTTCGAATGTATCTGTCGTGGAAGAACAAAAAGATCCGGACCCGGATTTTACAACAGTTGGTTATCCGAACCCAGAGGACAGCAAAGCATTTGCTCTGGCGGAAGCACTGGGGAAAAAGACAGGAGCGGAAGTACTGATCGCAACGGATCCGGACAGTGACCGGATGGCGGTAGAGACCAGAGACGAGAATGGAAATTATATTGCTCTGAATGGAAATCAGACAGGAGTTCTCCTGATCGCATATATTCTGGAAGGACGAAAAGAGAAAAAAAGTCTGCCTGCAAAGGGCGGCATGATCAAATCTATTGTGACAGGAGATATGGGAGTGAAGATCTGTCAGGCTTATGGGGTGAAGACCTATGAGACTTTGACCGGTTTTAAAAATATATGTGGGAAAATACCGCAGCTGCAAAGAGAAGGAAGAGAATACGTATTTGGATATGAAGAAAGTATAGGATATGCGTGCAGCGAGGAAGTCCGAGACAAAGATGGGATCAGCGCCGCTATGCTTGTATGCGAAATGGCTGCGTACTATAAAAAGCAAGGAAAGACGCTCATACAGGTGCTGCGCGCCTTGTATGAACAGTACGGGCATTACAAAGAAGAACAAGTTTCTTTTGTGCTGGAAGGGACGCAGGGAACAAAGAGGATACAACGTATCATGGAAAATTTTCGAAAACAGCAGTTTGCAAAGTTCGGCGGCATGAAAGTAGAGGAAAAGATAGACTATAGCAATGGCTATAAAGAAATCGACAGGTCAGACGTGTTAAAATTTATGCTGGAGGACGAGAACTGGTTTGCAGTCCGTCCATCAGGGACAGAACCCAAAATTAAATTTTATTTCTATGCGAAGGCAAAAAATGAGCCGGAATCTTTACGCCGTCTGCAGGCAGTGAAAGAAGAAGTGCTCGCTTTTGCGAAAGGAGTGGAATAAAAAGAAAATAGTATCCACAGATCGTCCGGGGGGATGGAAATCTCTGCAGAAGGGGTTTATAATAAACGGCGTTGCAGAATAAACCAAAAACAAAAAATAGAAAGAAAAGGGACAAGGATGAAGGGGAGAGGAAAAAACAACATTTTGCTGATGGTAACAGCGTTTATTTGGGGAAGTGCCTTTGTGGCGCAAAGCGCGGGAATGGAGTATATAGGACCGTTTACATTTAACGCTGTACGGTGCCTGTTAGGGGCGGCGGCGCTGCTTCCGGTCATATGGATCCTGGATAAAAAGAAAAGCATCACAGAAAACAAAGAGGTCTCTGCTGATACAGAAAGAAAGGAAAGGCATACGTTACTTTTGGGCGGATTGTTTTGCGGATGTTTGCTGGGAGCTGCGAGTACCTTACAGCAGATAGGAATGGTGTATACGAGCGCAGGAAAAGCCGGCTTTATCACGGCGCTGTATATTCTGCTTGTACCGATATTTGGCATTTTCCTTGGAAAAAAAGCAGGATTGAAAATATGGGCAGGAGTTATTCTTGCGATTATCGGTATGTATTTTTTATGTATCACGCATGGCTTTACAATCGGAAAAGGTGACCTGCTTGTATGTATTTGTTCTGTCATTTTTTCCGTACATATTTTAGTGATAGATTATTATGCGCCGCGGACAGACGGAGTAAAACTGTCTTGTATACAGTTCCTTGTGAGCGGGCTGCTGTGTGCAGTGCCGATGTTTTTCTTTGAAAAACCTTCTCCGACAGACATAGGAGCGGCATGGCTGCCCCTTTTCTATGCAGGCGTCTTGTCCTGCGGGGTAGCTTATACTTTGCAGATCCTTGCGCAGAAAAATACAGATCCCACGGTGGCCTCCCTGATCTTGAGTTTGGAGTCTGTCTTCGCGGCGCTTACTGGCTGGCTCGTACTGGGAGAAAAATTATCAGGACGAGAAGTGTTCGGGTGTACGCTGGTCTTTGCCGCGATCATACTGGCACAGCTCCCCGCAAAGAAGACAGGTGATAAAGAAAAGACACAACCATGGAAAAATAGAGGCGAGAAAGTATGTGGAGAAAGTACGGAATAAAGAAAGAACAGCTGTTGTTTGATGATCGTGCCCTGGCGGCACTGATCATACCATTGATCATAGAGCAGCTTCTGACTGTGCTGGTTGGAATGGCAGATTCTGTTATGGTGGCAAATGTGGGAGAAGCGGCCGTATCAGGGGTTTCCCTTGTAGATAATGTGATGATCTTGTTTATTTATTTGTTTGCGGCGCTGGCATCCGGCGGCGCAGTCGTTGCCGGACAGTATTTAGGACAGAAAAACCGACAGATGGCGTGTAAGGCGGCGACGCAGATGCTATGGTTCGTAGCATTTATAGCGCTGTTTGTCATGGCGGGGATCTATCTGTCGAAATGGTTTATCCTGCATATCGTATTCGGACAGACAGAGGCAGAAGTTATGCGGCAGGCGGAAATATATTTGCTGATCGTGACGGCATCGATTCCCTTTATTGCTATTTATGATTCCGGAGCGGCAATCTTCCGCATCATGGGAAATTCTAAAATATCTATGCAAGTATCCATTTTGATGAATATCGTGAATGTGTCGGGAAATGCGCTGTTGATCTATGGCTGCGGCTGGGGCGTGGCGGGAGCGGCGGTTCCGACCTTGCTGTCGCGTATGCTGGCAGCTATCTTGATCACTGCGTTGCTTGCGCAGGAGAAAAGAGCAGTGCATATAGAAAAAACGTTTCGTTATGTGCCGGATTGGAGAATGATCAAAAGGATCCTGGGGATCGGTATTCCCAATGGTCTGGAAAACAGTATGTTTCAGATAGGAAAGATTTTGGTGCTGAGCATTGTTTCGACGTATGGGACAACTGCGATAGCGGCAAACGCCGTAGGAAATGTGATAACAAGCTTCCAGACGCTTCCGGGACAGGCGGTGACACTGGCAATCACCACTGTGATCGCTCGCTGTGTGGGAGCGGGGGACTATAAGCAGGCGGAATTTTTTACTCGAAAACTGGTCGGGATCACCTATGGGAGTCTGCTGCTTGTCAATCTTGCTGTATTCCCTTTTATCCCGTCTATACTTTCTGTCTACCACCTTTCCTTACAGACAGCGGAGACAGCGCGGCAGGTGCTGTCTTTCTTTACGGTAAGCTGTGTACTCATCTGGCCTGTATCTTTTGCGCTTCCGGCAGTTTTAAGAGCGGCAGGGGATGCAAAGTTTACCATGTATGTGGCGTTAAGCTCCATGTGGATATGTCGGGTCGTGTTAAGCTATGTGTTGGGAACTTGTCTGGAAATGGGGCTGATGGGGGTGTGGGTTGCCGGAGTTGTAGACTGGTGCGTCCGGTCGATTCTCATGGGGCTCCGGTATAAAAACGGAAAATGGAAAGAAATACGGGTCATATAAACAGCATCAGCATATATATTGTTTTCTGTATTGCAGCGGAGTCATACCGGTATATTTTTTGAATATCCGTTCAAAGTATGTCAGATTGTCATAGCCTACAGCCTCGGAGACAGCCGAGATGTTTCTGTCGTTTTGTACAAGAAGGCTGCGGGCTTTCTGGATCCGCTGCGTGTGCAGATATTCCAGGACAGTAAAACCGGTACATTCTTTGAAGATACGGCTCAGATAGCACTTGTTCATGTAAAAATGCGCTGCTACGGAAGACAGCGTCAGCGGTTCGTCATATTGTTCCGCAATATACGCCGCGATCGCTTCCGCTTGTCTGTGGCGAGGGTTTTTAGCTGTTGGAACTGCGGATGCAGAAGAAATGTCCGCGTGTCTGAGAGCAAAGATGAACAGTTCTGCGATCTTATTTTGTATGAGCAGGCGCCAGCCGTCTTCTTTCCTTTGTATTTCCCGGCTGACGCAGAGAAGTAAGTTTTTTATAAAATGTTGTTCTTCTGTATGTAAAGGCAGTATGATACAGTCTTTCCGGAAAAAGGAAGAAAGCTTTATCTCTCCGGTCGAGGAAAAAATGTGATGCAAAAGGGCGTGGGAGATTTCTAAAAGTATCCGGTCATGGTGAGCTTCTTTGACAAGACCGGTCTTGTGGATGACATTACGTTTGATAAAAAGAAGCGTTCCGGGAGTGATATGATACATTCTTGTCCCTATAAAGTAGTAACGTTCGCCTTCCAACAGATAGTAGACTTCATAATCATCGTAATGAATGTGCACATCCGGCATAGTGTAGTCAAAGTCCCGCACAATACGACTGATGGAAAAACCCTCCATGGATCCTTCAAAAAGTATGTGTTTCATAGGCTCTCCTTTCTATTTGTGGCAAGAAGAAGTAAATATTGTATGTAAAATATGCGAATAAAGCAATATTAGTTGAGATTATTATACAATATTTTACTATAATGTCCAGTGTAGATAGATATTTCCGGGATATGCCGGAACACTTGAATGTAGAAAGGTGTGTGTGTTATGATTTATAAGGAAAACAAAGCGGAAGAAGTACAGATCGCGTATATTGGAGGTGGATCCAGAGGCTGGGCATGGACATTTATGACAGATCTTGCCCTGGAACCGGATATGAGCGGAACGATACGCTTATATGATATAGACCGAGAGGCAGCAAAGGCAAATGAAGTGATCGGGAATGCAGTCAGCGCCAGAGAAGACGCAAAAGGGAAATGGGAATACCGGACTTGTGATTCCCTCGGTGAGGCTCTTACAGGAGCAGATTTTGTGGTGATTTCTATTCTTCCGGGAACTTTTGATGAGATGGAAAGTGATGTGCATATGCCGGAGCGGCTGGGCATCTATCAGTCTGTAGGAGATACAGCAGGTCCCGGCGGTATGATACGCGCATTGCGGACGATCCCTATGTTTGCAGAGATCGCAGAGGCAGTGAAGAGATATGCACCGTCTGCATGGGTCATTAACTACACTAATCCAATGTCCCTATGTGTAAAAACGCTGTATCATACATTTCCGCAGATCAAAGCATTTGGCTGCTGCCATGAAGTATTCGGGACACAGAAGGTGCTCAAAGGAATTGTGGAAGAAGTCTATGGAATACAGGATGTAAAACGAGAGGATATTCATGTGAATGTGCTCGGTATCAACCATTTTACATGGTTTGACTATGCTTCTTATAAAGGTATCGATTTATTCCCGGTATATAAGGCATATGTGGATGCACATTTTGAAGAAGGATATGAAGAAAGAGACATGAACTGGCTCAATGCTTGCTTTAAATGCTCCCATAGAGTAAAATTTGACCTGTTCAGAAGATATGGACTGATCGCCGCGGCGGGAGACAGACATCTTGCGGAGTTTATGCCGGGGGATGAATATTTGAAAGATCCGCGGACAGTGGAGGAGTGGAAATTTGCATTGACTTCTGTCGCATGGAGAAAAGAAGATCTAAAAGATCGTCTGGAAAAGAGCAAACGCCTGTTAAACGGAGAAGAACAGGTGGAGCTGCAGCCGACGGGCGAGGAAGGGATCCTTTTGATAAAAGCGCTTTGCGGACTTACTCGGATGGTAAGTAATGTAAATATCCCGAATCATGTTCTGCAGATAGGCAATCTCCCAAGCGAGGCCGTGGTAGAGACAAATGCGGTATTTGAGCGGGATACAGTGCGGCCGCTGTTTGCAGGTGATCTTCCGGAAGATATAAAAGCGCTCATGCTGCCGCATATAGAAAATCACGAAAGAATACTAAAAGCTGCGCTTACCTATGATAAAGAAGCAGTTGTACAAGCGTTTCTGCACGATCCGCTCGTGCAGGGAAAGAAGTGTCAAGAAGAGGATATACGGCTTTTGGCAGAGGATATGATCCGTGCGACTTTGCGGTATCTTCCAAAAGAGTGGGCGAAGTAGAGAGGAGAAATACATATGCAGAAGGTAAAACAATGGCTGCTGAAACTGCCGATACGTACAGTACTTACGATTTTATTGTTCCCGTTTTTCCTTCTGCTGGTGTTCTGCTGTGTTTCTTTTTACATTTCAGGTGTGACACATTACACGAGCATGGTAAAAGAAAACGCAGAATCTCTTGTGACGCAGAGCAGGAATTATTTGAGTGATGATATGACCAATATCCAGGAGGTGGCAGAAAGCCTTTTGGATGAACGTGTTTTTTATACAATGGAAGAAAATATCAAAACGGATCAAGATCCAATCGAGCCGAGAGAGTATTTGCAGCTGTCGAATGGGTTTACAAATTTCCTTCAGCATTACTCTACGTATGTGGAAAGTATGGGTATGTGGCTGTCTGATAATTCCATTTATTACTATCAGTCTAATACGGGAAACTCTTTGTCAATCATGCGGGATGTAGAGTATAGGCAGTTTTTAGGAGAAAATGCAGAGCTTTGCTGGATCAGCATGTCGGAAGTGCTGCCAGATCAGATTGCCCGGCAGCTCCCTTATCATTTTGCCATGGCGCAGACACTAGGGACTTCAGACAGTCAAGTTAGCGGAGTGGTATTGATTGGGATACGGGATGAAATGATATTTAATCAGATCCAAAACAGCAGACCGACACCAAACAGTGAAATGGCGCTTATCCGGCAGGATGGGGAGATCATGGAGAGCAGAACGGATACAGAAGAGACAGATACAGCGCTTAGTATGCTGGATGAAACAGAGATAGAAAAGATACGTAAGGAGATCAGCCAGGAACAAGGGGAGGAAGTACGTTCTTTTGCAATAGATAAATACTATGTCATTTATACGCCTATTGAAATGAAAGATACGGGGATACTTGCGGTGGTTCCCAAGAATGAGCTATATATTAATTCACGGGAATTTACGCATATTTTTATATTCTTTGCGCTGGCGGTCATCCTCATATTTATCATATTGTATTTTGTAATCCCGCGATATTTCTCTCAGCCGATCCGCAAACTTTTAAAGCAGATGAAGAAAATACGGGAATTGTCAGACGGACAGCGGATTGAGGTGAGCGGATACCAGGAGATCAGTCAGATTGGAAACGGCGTCAATGAGATGATGGACAGGATACAGAATCTGACAGAATCTATTCAGAGGGAAATGAAGGCAAAACAGGCGACACAGCTGCAGTACCTGTTTGCCCAGATCAATCCGCATTTTTTGTACAATACTTTAGATTGTATCAAGGAATTGTGCGCGTGCGGAGAAAATGAAAAGGCGGAAGAAATGATCGAGCAGTTGGTGGTATTCTATCGGATCGGCGTAAGCAAAGGAAAATCCTATATTACGCTGGAAGAGGAATTAAAGCACATATCTGCGTATTTGTCTATTTTGCAGACAAGGTTTGAAGATTTTCAATTTTGTATCATTATACCGGATGATTTAAAGCAGGCAAAGACATTGCGGATGATATTACAGCCGATCGTTGAGAATGCAGTGTATCACGGTATACGTCCTTATCGCACAGATGGCACTATCCAGATTACTGTGAGGCGTAAAGAAGAAGATATAGAAATCTGTGTAGGTGACGACGGCGGCGGTGTCGCAGAAGATGTTCTGATGAAAGTAAGGCAGTCTCTGGATGAGCCTATCTGCGAGTATTCTGAAAAATCTTATGGGGTGTATGGCCTGAAAAATGTACAGGACAGAATACAGATCGCATATGGCAAACAATATAAGATACGAGTCGAGACAGAGATCGACTGTGGAACAGAAGTGATTCTTACAATACCGTATGAGGAGGAACACAAATGACCAAGATAGTATTCGTGGACGACGATGCGATCATCAGACGGGGGATTGAGGCGAAGATCGACTGGAAGGCAAACGGCTGGGAATTGATCTATACAGCAAGGGATGCGATGGAAGCGCTGGATTTTATAAAGGACAATCAGCCGGATATCATACTGACAGATATTAAAATGCCAGGCATGAACGGGATCGAAATGGCCACGATCGCAAAGGACTATTATCCGAATATTAAGTTTATCTTCATCTCCGGATTTAAAGATTTTGAATATGCACAGCAGGTACTGAAACTTAACGCGGTAGATTATCTGACGAAGCCGGTGGATCATGACCAGCTGATCGAAGTGATCAAAAGGGCAGAAAATCTATACAAAAGTGAGCGTAAGACGAGTGAGATACTGAATGAAAAATATCCCCAGATCAAACGCAATTATATATCCAAGCTTATGCGTGAAAATTTCCAGCACATGGATGATTCCTTTTTTGAGGCATTTGACATCAATATCAACAATGGTTATGGAATCGTGGCGTTTATCGATCTGCATTACAGTGAAGATATTCCTTATGAATCGGTACAGGATAAGATCGAGCATTATTGTGAAGTCCTGACAAATGGATTTAAGGGGAGTTTTTTCTTCTGTATGGATAACCTGCAGATTTTTATGATCTATACGGGCAGCGATTCTGGCGGAGAATCGGAATTTTTTGGAAAATTGGGAGATCTCGAGGTTGCAGTCAACCAATTCGCCCAGATTCAGCTGGGAGGAGATAAAGCGTCCTTTTTCTATGGAAGCCTGATGCATTCTCTGTATGAACTGTATTCTTCCTATCAGGCGGCGCTGCAGAAAATGAATTCAAATGTGGACAGCCTGGTTTTAGAAGTACGGCAGTATATCGAACAGAATTATGCGGATTGTGAACTGTCACTTGTGAAAATCGCGGATCATTTTAATATCAATCACTGTTACCTGACTAGTGTATTTAAGAAGAAATTTGATATTAACCTGTATGACTATATCATCCGCATACGGATGGAAAATGCGGCCCGGCTGATCGTAGGAAGCGATTTGAAAAATTACGAGATCGCAGAGGCGACAGGGTATAAAAATCCGCAGTATTTCAGCATTAGTTTTAAAAAATATTACAATTGTACTGTCACACAGTATAGGGAAAAACATAAAGAGGTGTAAAAATGGCAGAAAATAAGATATGGTGTGCTATAGGAGATTCTTTTACATATCTGGACAGCCATCTGGATGAGACAGGTTATCGCCTGAAAAAGGGGTATCTGACCCGGACAATGGAAAAACTGCGCTATCCGGCAGAACTGATCAATATAGGGATCAACGGTTCTTCTACGGCGGACTGGCTGAAACAAGAACTGGTCTGCGCAGATGTGTACACAGTGCTCCTGGGAACAAATGATTGGTTTAGTGCTCACACGCCATTGGGGAGTAAGGAAGAGTATTGTGCGGGAAGAGAAGGGAGTATTCTTGGAAATTTAAGAGTTCTAATAGAGCATATCCGTATTTTGAATAAGGCGGCGCCGATCATTGTGATGAATCCTGTAGAGAGAGGTGATTTTGTGTATATTGCCGACCACACGAACCATGCACATGGCAGTTATGCGCCGGAAAATGGATTGTGGCTCTCAGAAGTCGCAAAAGCCATTTATGAAGTTGTGTCAGGCGATAATATTTATACATTGGATCTGCATAATAAGGCCGGCTTTACACCAGAGAATGCCGTACATTTTAAACGGGTAAGAAAGGCAGGAAAAATCGTCGATCTGCCCTATCCGGAATATACAGCTGTTCCGTATCATCCACAGGAAGATCCATATCCTTATCCAGAAGAAGCAGTCAATATGACTTATGACGGTCTGCATCCGTCCGATAAAGGCTGCGAGAAGATCGCGGAATTACTGGCGGAGAGATTAAATGAAATAGAAATTTAGGAAAGGATTATCTGTAAATATGAAGAACGGGATGGAAGAGGTGCTTAAGGGAAAAGGAGAAAATTATATTCTGCCGTTTTTGTGGCTGCGTGGGGAAAATCGTGAGAGACTAGGCCTGGAAATGAAGAGGATCCATGATAGTGGGATAGGCGCTGTCTGTATAGAGTCACGGCCGCATCCGGACTTTTTAGGAGAACAGTGGTGGGAAGATACAGGATATGTGATGAAGCTGGCGAAGGAATACGGTATGAAGGTCTGGTTTCTGGATGATTCACATTATCCTACAGGATACTGCGCAGGCAAACTTACGGAAGATTCTCCGTATGTGAAGCAGTATATATCTCATTATATGGTGGATGTCGTGGGTCCTGCCAAGGAGCTGTCTTTCATGGTAAAGCTGGAAAAAGGGGAGAGGTTTTTAGGTGCGCTTTTATTGGAGCGGGACAAAGAGGCGCAATTTTCCTTCAGCAATATAAAAGATATATCGGATAAAATACAGGGAGATTTTATTTGTACGGAGATACCGGAAGGCTTTTATGCCGTGATGATCATTAAAGTGACAAAGAAAAGTACCGGGCGTGAGAAATATTTGAATGTAATTGATAAAGAGGCAGTACGCTTTTTTATCGATACAGTGTATGAAGCGCATTATGCGCACTATAAAAAGGAATTTGGAAATACATTTGCAGGCTTCTTTTCGGATGAACCGGGATTTGGAAATATCGGCTGGGAACACGAACATGCGATTTATCTGGGACGTTATGATATGGATCTGCCATGGTGTGAAGAGTTGGAAATAAAACTAAAAGAAAGATGGGGAGATACATATAGGGTCTCTCTTGCCTCGCTGTGGGGGGAGACACCGGAAGCTCCACGACTGCGCTATGATTTTATGGATCTGGCAACACAACTATATGCAGATAATTTTTGTGGGCAGATAGGAACATGGTGCAGGGAAAAAGGCGTAGAATACATGGGACATATCATTGAAGACGGAGGGATGCACGCAAGACTTGGAGGTGGCGCGGGACATTATTTCCGTGCTTTATGGGGGCAGGATTATGCAGGTATTGACGTTGTGCTGCAGCAGATCCGTCCACAATTAGATGATACTGCTTTTTATCGTGTTGGCGGCAAACAGTTTTATTATGGAGAATTTTATCATTACGGACTGGCGAAACTGGCGCTTTCTCTTGCCTTTCTGGATCCCAAAAAAGAAGGAAGAGCCATGAGTGAAATATTTGGGGCTTATGGATGGGCTGAAGGGCTGAAAATGATGACCTGGTTGGCAAATCATATGATGGTAAGAGGAATCAATGTATTTGTTCCACATGCATTTTCCATGAAGCCATGCCCAGATCCGGACAGCCCGCCGCATTTTTCAGCAGATGGAAAGAATCCGCAATTTCCGTATTTTAAAAATCTGATGACATATATGAACCGTGTCTGCCATTTGATCCAAAATGGAAGGCGCAATGTGTCGATAGGAGTGCTTTACACGGCAGAGGCAGAGTGGATGGGAGATAAGCAGCCTTTTGAAAGAGCAGGGAAATGGTTGACAAGAAATCAGATAGATTATGATGTGCTCCCGATGGATCTGCTGACAAGGGCAGAAGTGGAAAACGGGAGTATAAGGATCAATCAGGAAGTACTGCGGCTTTTGGTCGTGCCTTCCAGTGAGCATCTTCCGGCACATTTTTTAAGCTGGATGAAACAGGCGCAAGAGAAGGGGCTAAAGATTGTCAGAACAGCAGACAAATGGAATACGGAAGGACTAGATGAAAAGAATCTGCTTCACTTGATCCGGCAGGAAAAGTTAGATGAAGTAGATGTAAAAGCGGAAAATTACGCGCCATATCTAAGAAGTTACCGGTATTTCAGAGAGGAAGGAGAGATTCTGCTTTTATTTAATGAGAATACGATCGAAACATTGGATGTTTCTTTACAAATTCCTAAATCAAGAGAAAAATATATCGTAGAGTATGATGCCTGGAAGAACACATTACTGCAGACAGACAACAAGAACGAAAAACTCAGGTTACAGTTTGCCCCGGGAGAGATGCGGATCTTCTTTTTAGTGGATGTGGACAGGAAAAAATGCACACTAGAGGAAATGCCAGAAATAAAGCAAAACAGAGAACTTTTGCGTGTGAAAAAAGAAGAAACTATTTCTTTGGCAGATTTTCAATTGTATCTCGAAGAGGAAGGAACAAAAAAACCGATCGCATATGATATGAAACAAAAAACAGGCAATGTGACAAGTGCAGGAGAGAAACCGGATTTTTGTGGGAAAATGATCTATCGCACTTCTTTTTCCTGTAAAAAGACAGAGGAGAAGTGTGAGCTGGATCTTGGAGAAGTATATGAGACAGCAGAAGTCCTGGTGAATGGAAAATCGGCAGGTGTACGCCTGACAGCGCCATACTGCTTTGACTTAACAGATATAGTCAGAGAGGGGGAAAATCACCTGGAGATCAGAGTTGTCAACACATTGGTACATCGGATAAAAGATTGGCAGTCCATGAGTATGCCGGTAGAACCATCAGGATTACTGGGGCCTGTAAAATTACGTCAAATTATATAAGATTGAATTGACGAACTGCCTTTTAACTTCACGACCAGAAGGCAGGTTCCGCCATTAGATTTCAGAAGAAAAGACGACTTCATGCTGTTATATATCTCTGATCAGAAGAAAATACATACTTCTGATCAGAGATATATAACGGCGTGAAGTCGATTTTTTTATGTTTTGAATATAAACGTAATCTTCTGACATGCCGCAGGTATTTGTTCCAGGGGTATCCGGGGTGTCTGCCGCCTGCCGGTTTAAAAATATTATACTAAATTTCTAAATTTATTAAATTTACGTAAAGGGAAAAGAATGTTTAAATATTAACAGGATGAAACATGTAGATATGTTCGGGTGACGTCGGGGGATATTTTCAGGGGGAGCCCGTAATACATACCTTTCGGGCGGGAAGGTTTTGCTTGATAAGGTATAAACATAGGAGAGAAAGGTGAGAGAGATGAAAAAGGTAAAACAGAGTACTGTACCTGCTGTGAAACAGAAAATAGTATGGACTCCCTATTTGCTGATACTTCCGGCAGTACTTTTGATTGCAGGCGTTATGCTTTACCCGCTCTGTAAGACATTCTATTTAGCATTTCAGCATTATAATCCTGCGATGCCATTCGCAAATGGATTTGCGGGTTTGGAAAACTTCATAAAGATCTTTACTACAGAGGAATTTTATTCTTCTCTGTGGGTATCCTTAAAATGGGTGGCCGCATTAGTGCTGCTTCAGCTGGTCTTTGGTATGATCGTGGCGCTGATCCTGAATCAGAACTTTAAGGGACGTGGTTTTTTCCGTGCATTGGTATTCGTACCGTGGGCGATGTCAGGTGTGCTGACGGCTGTATTGTTCAGTTTGATCTACAACCAGAACTACGGGGTGTTAAATGACCTGCTCATGAAAATAGGGCTGATCAGTGAGCCGGTAGCATGGCTGGGCAATCAGCATCTGGTTCTTGGTTCGGTCATCGTTGCCGAGCTGTGGAGAGGGATCCCCTTCTTTGCTATCAGCCTTCTGGCGGCAATGCAGGGCTTGCCGCAGGATGTATACGAGGCGGCTAAGGTAGACGGAGCGACAAAATGGCAGTCATTTAGATTTGTGACATTGCCGCTTTTGAAAGATACGATCGTACTGACGACACTGCTTCGTACTATCTGGGAATTCAATAGTGTAGACTTGATATTCAGTTTGACAAATGGAGGACCGGTCGGAAAGACGACGACACTTAGTGTATTGATTGCAAACCAGGCTCTGACCACAAACAACTACGGATACGGTTCGGCGATTTCAGTAGTCAGCTTCTTTATTTTGGCGATTGTCGCGATTATTTATATGAAGGTATCTGGTTTTGGGAAAGGAAGTGATTCATAATGAAAGAGAAAAAAAGAGATATTGTCTTTTTAAGATGGCTTCCATTACTGCTTATTTGTACATATGTAGTGTTCCCGATCTATTGGGCAGTCAACACGGCATTTAAAGAAGAATCAGAAATTCTGGGAAAGAGTGTTACCTACCTGCCTAAGAACGGTACAGTGGCAAACTTTGTGGATGCCTGGACGAATGTAGGGTTTGATAAATACTTTTTCAACAGTTTGAAAGTCAGCAGTATTTCCGTTATCTTTATTGTCATTATATCGATCATGGTAGGATACGCACTGAGCAGATATAAATTCAAATTTAAAATGGCTTTTTTAGGGCTGTTGCTTGCCGTACAGTTTATCCCGGCGGCCGTATTATTGGTACCGTTGTTTAACATTTTTAACGGCTTGGGATTGGTCGGTTCCCATATTGCCCTGATCCTTGTCAATGTCACCTTCCAGACACCGTTTTGCTGTGTTATGATGAGAGGGTTTGTAGAAGGTGTTCCGTATGCATTGGAAGAAGCTGCGATGATCGATGGATGCAGCAGGATCCGTGGGATTTTCAAAGTCGTGATTCCTATGTTGGTGCCTGGGATCGTAACAGTTGCCGCATTTGCGTTGATCGGCTGCTGGAATGAGTTCTTGTTTGCGATGATGTTCTTAAACGATCCGAATAAATATACGGTTCCGATCGGACTGAAGATGATGCAGGGCGAATATGGTATACATTATGGTGCAATGGCGGCAGGCGCGATCATCGCGATGGCGATACCGGTTCTTTTGTTCGCCTATATACAGAAATATCTTGTAACCGGCTTGAGTGCCGGAGCTGTCAAAGGTTAATACCGGAAGTGGTTTAACATAATTTCAAAAACGGAGGTAAAGAAATGAAAAAGAGATTAGTAGCAGTATTAATGACATGTGCTATGGGAATGACTCTTCTTGCAGGATGCGGAAGCGATTCATCCAAAGGCAAAGATGACTCATCCAAGAGCAGCGATGGAAAAGTTGAAATTACATTCTGGGACAATTACGCAGATACGATCCATACAGAAGTTTATACCCAGTTGATAGAAGATTTTGAAAAAGAAAATCCAGACATCACAGTAAAATATGTTCCATTGCCATCCGATCAGGCAAAATCTAAATATGATGTAGCAATTCAGTCTAATTCTACACCGGATTGTGGTGTAATCTATCAGTACTGGATGAATGATTTCGTTATCCAGGATGCTCTGGCTCCACTTGATGAGTATTATGGAGACAGCGACATGCTTCTGGATACATTCGTAGACAGTATGAAGAACACAGCTCCGGACGGAAAATTGTACAGTCTTCCATTTTATGTAGTTCCGCCGGCATTGTGGTACAACACAGAGTTGTTGGATGCGGCAGGACTGAAAGCTCCGACAAACTGGGATGAAGTATTCGAATATGTAGAAAAACTGACAGATAAAGAAAATGGCGTATACGGCTTCTCTATCCGCGGCGGCGCTGGAAGTTCACAGCAGTTAGAGCAGATGCTGTATCAGTATTCCGGAATCACAGAAATGTTTGACGAAGATGGAAATTCTACGATTAATGATCCAAAACATGTAGAATTCCTGGAGAAATTCGCAGCACTTTATAATAAATATACACCAGAAAGTGATATTACAAATGCAAGTACAGAAATGATCTCTGCATTTGATTCCGGTTCTGCGGCTATGATCTTCCATAACATTGGTTCTTACGGACAGCACAGAGATACATTGGGAGAAGGTAAATTCGGCGCAGCGATTGACTTAAAAGCAGAAGATGGTTCCAGCGTTATGGTTTCTAACGGCGTGGCTTCCTTGTCTGTATTCAAGAATTCTGAACATCCGGAAGAAGCTTATAAATTTATCAGCTATTTAGCAGACCATGCCGGAAACAGTTTGTACAATGAGAAACTTGGTTCTATTCCATGTAACAAAGAAGCACTGGCAGATGAGTGGGTACAAAATTCTGCACCGGTTAAAGCAGCGGCAGATATGCTTTTAAACCCAGAGACAAAGATTGCGACACTTCCGGTAGAAGTAACAGGATACTTTGATCTGCATACAAATACACAGGCAACAGATTTCCAGAATGTACTCCTTGGAAATGAAACAGCACAGGAATATCTGGACAAATGGGCAGAGCAGATGACAGCTTTGAAAAAGACATATGATGAAAATGTCGTAAGTAAATAAGAAATATCTGAGCAAGCAGCGGCATGAGGTTATATCAGCCGAAAGTTGTGGGAGGTTTAGCAAGACTAGACCTCCCACATTCTATAAAGATACAGAGATGTAAAAACGCCTTTTGATATTGCGAATAAAGAAAAATAACAGTATAGGAAAGGAAAGTAAGGAATGGACTGGTTGAAAGAATTTGAAGATCCGGGCGTATTCTACAGAGTGAAACCATTCTGGTTCTGGAACGGGGATATTACAGAAGAAGGAATAGAGAAGCAGATAAAAGAAATGTATGAGAAAGGGATCGGAGGGTTTTATCTGTCTCCGCGTCAGGGACAGACGGTGCCTTATCTTTCAGCAAAATGGTTTTCTCTCGTAAAATATGCATGTGATAGAGCAAAAGCATACGGACTCGAAGCGTGGCTGTATGATGAATACCCATATCCGAGTGGTATGGGAGGCGGAGAAGTTTTAAAGCTGCATCCCGAAGCCGAACATAAGATTTTGTGCCATGAACGATTTGATGCGGCAGGACAGACGGAGATCAGCAAGGAGTTTGAAAATGGGGACATACTCTACGCAAAGGCATTCCCGGTACGGAACGGAGCCCCAGATTGGGATGCAGGCATTGATCTTACAAAAGATATCGGCGTACTGCAGACAGAGGAAATCTATCAGATCACAGGACTTACCATGTATAATAATAAACGGTTCTTTTCTGCGGGGCCTCAGAGCGTCCTTTCTGTCATACTGCCGGAAGGGGAATGGACAGTGGAAGTCTTTTATCAGAAACCGATGGGAGACTTTAAGTTTTATGGAGGCTATTTTGATCCTTGTCACAAAGATGCAGTGGAGACATTTATTCATCTGACCCATGATGCCTATAAAGAAGCATTGGGAGGAGATCTGCCTGCACAGGTTAAAGGGATCTTTTCTGACGAGGTAGGGATGCTAAGTCCAATCCCTTGGACAGACAGACTGCCAGAGGCATTTCAGGAAAGAAAAGGATATTCCATACTGGAAAATCTGCCTGCTTTGTCTGATCCGTCCTGGGAGGGAGCATACAGGATACGCTATGATCTATATGACGTGATCCATCAGATTTTTGTAGAAAGCTATCACAAACAGATTGCAGACTGGTGCGATGCAGAAGGAATACAGTATTGTACAGAAGTACCGTTTATGCGTCTGTCCACACAGCGTTACAGTCATATTCCCGGAGGCGATACCGCGCATGAGAAGGCAGGAAGAGAGCTGGAATGGATCTATGAAAAATATCTGTGTGCGTTTCGCTACAGCGCAAATGCAGTTGCTTCTCTGGCACGGCAGCTTGGCAGGAAACAATGCCTAATCGAGAGTTTCCACAGTGTGGGCTGGACAATGACGCTGCAGGATGCGAAATGGATGCTGGATCGTCTGGCGGCGAGCGGCATTAATCTGTATGTATTTCATGCTTTTTATTATACGATTGAATCTATCCATAAACATGACGCGCCGCCGTCCCAATTCTATCAGAATCCGTATTGGGAACATTACCGCAAATTGGCGGATTATGCAGCGAGACTGAGTGCTTATGTCACAGCCACAGAAGAAAATACGGAGATTGCCGTGCTGGATCCGCTTCCTAGTCTATGGGCGCTTCTTGGCAATCCGTTCCAGGGTTTTCCATACATGGGAGAGTCGGAAGAAGAAAAGAAACAGTGCGACATGCTGCGTGATAATTGGGTCTTTACGACGAAAACACTTCTTTTGCATCAGTTTCAGTTTAATCATTTGGATTCCGAGATGCTTCCGGATTTTGTGGTAGAGAACGGAAAACTGAAAATGGGGAATGCTGCGTATAAGATCGTAGTTGTGCCGCCGGCATTGTTTTATGAAAAAGCTGCTTTTATGAAGCTTAAAGAATTCGTAGAAGCGGGAGGATATATGCTCTTTCTTGGCAATCTTCCCTATTTGTCCTTGGATAAAGAGACAAGCGACAGGGAAGCGGCAGATATGTGGCTGCGTCTTCTTAATGCATATCCGCAGCAGGTAACATTTTTGGAAGCAGAGGGAAGCCTGCAAAGTGCAGGTATTGAAGCGGAGTTTATAAAGAAAGTAAGAACCATCGCGCAGGAACCTTTGGAGGTTGTGTTGGCAGATGAGAAAGAAAGGAAAAATTTCATCACGTCCATACGAAAGGACGAAGAGGGAAAGCTATATCTGTCTCTGGTAAATCAGGGCAAGAGATGTGCGCATGCAGTTATAAAAAATAGAGCCGGCACGAAATTTGCGGTAGAGGAATTGTCCATAGAAGAAGGAACGGTAAAAGCGAGAGGAAAGCTGGAAACAGAGAAGACTGTAGAATTTCATCCATACCAGAGCAAATATTTATGTCTCAAACCGGTGCATGAAGAAAAGACAGAGACGCCGGAAGCACCGGAGAAGAAAAAGCTGGTCATCTCCACAGAGCAGCCGTTCGAGGTCAGTTTATCTGGACTGAATGTGTACCGACTTGCAAAATTTTCTATTTCAAGAGATGGAGAAAATTGGTATCAGACAGAACCGATGACGTTGATCGAACAGGCGGCGGCATTTCCGCTTCTTGGAAAGGATGATTACAAGTATGAGAGTACATTCGGAACGCCGAAACATATCCATATGAATCTCCCATTGTCCGTTACGTACCGTACTGCATTTGAGATGGAAGAGAAAACAGAATGGATAGAACTTTTACTGGACAGACGGGCGATCACCGGTGAATGGCAGATAAAGATCAATGGGAAAGAACTGGACAAAGAGCAGTTTTATCATCGCTTTATCAATGATGAAAATAACCGGCTCATCAATATAACGGATTATGTAAAACAAGGCGAGAATATACTGGAAGTTTCTGTGACGGCACAAAAAGAAGAAGACGGACTGCGTGATCCTCTGTATGTATTGGGAAAATTCGGCGTGAGTGAGAAGCACACGCTGACTAGTCTGCCGAAGGAAGCAGTCTTTAACAGCCATTACATAAAAGGCTTTCCATATTACAGCGGCAAAATGACGCTGAAACAAAAAATCGTACTTCACCCAGAGGAACTGCCGGAAGAATTTGTACTGTCATTTGACTTTGGAGATTCCTGCATGGACTGCCTGGAAGTAAAATTAAACGGAGAATCATTGGGAGTACGCGCATTTACTCCTTACCAATGGAATTGTAGGAGAGCGTTTGTAAAACAGGGATACAATGAGATCGAACTAGTAAGAGTGAACACACTGGCAAATATGTTGGACGGCACGTATTTTGATTATGAAAAGCATGAATTAATACATATATAGGAGGATAGATATGGATTATATCATTACAGAATTTGGCGCTGTGGCTGACGGCGTTACGAACAATCAAAAGGCAATTCAGGATGCAATAGATAAATGTACAGTGGCAGGCGGCGGAAGAGTTGTCGTGCCCAGCGGACATTTTTTGAGCGGTACGATTGTTCTGAAAAGCAATGTAACACTGCATCTGGAAGAAGGAAGTGTTTTGATCAGCAGCCTGAACAAAGAGGATATCATTGATTTTGCGAGGAATGTAGATGATCCGAATGAAGATATCGGGTGGGAAGGCGGATGTTTCTTGTGTGCCTTCCATGAGAAAAATATCAGTATTACAGGTGCAGGAATCATTTACGGACAAGGGGATAAGGTATTTTATGACGATAACGCGGATGAAGGTCTCCATGAGTGCCCTAAGAATGTGAGGATAGAAGAACGTCCGCGGACCACATTTTTTGAAGATATTGAGAATCTGACTGTACGGGGCGTGACTTTTCAGGACGCGGCATTTTGGACCTTGCATATGGCAGGCTGCCGTCATGTTATTGTAGATGGGATCCGCATTTTAAATGATGTCAGAGGCGCAAATAACGACGGGATTGATCCGGATACATGCCAGGATGTGGTGATCACGAACTGTATCGTGAAAGCAGGAGATGACGCGATCGTTGTGAAAAATTCTGCGCCGATGGCGAAAAAATATGGAGCTTGTGAGAATGTTACGATCAGTAACTGCGTGCTGTATTCTCATGATTCAGCACTAAAAGTAGGAACGGAGACATGTGAGGCTATCCGGCATGTCATGTTGAGTGACTGCGTGTTCAGAGACTGCTCAAGAGGCGTGGGCATCTGGGTGCGCGACGGCGCAGTGATCGAAGATATTCATGTGCACCATGTGTCAGGAAATACAAAACGCTATGCGGATTGTCCGAAGAGAGCGTTCGCTCCGCGTTGGTGGGGAAAAGGCGAACCTGTATTTATCAGCGCTACGCCGAGAAGAAAAGGTGAACATCCGGGATATATCCGGAATATTTCTTTTGATCATATCTATATGACAGTAGAAGCGGCTTTATTTATCGCAGGGGAACCGGAATGTGAGATAGAAAATGTGACGATCGAAAACATGGATCTGACAATGAGAAGCCAGGGGACACAGAAAGCTGATCTGTTTGATGAACAGCCATCTGTCAGAAATGTATATCCTCATGATATACCGGCAGTTTATGCGCGCAGTGTGAAAGATTTGTCCGTCAGCGGAAAGGTAAGAAGAGAGGGCTGCTATAAAGAATATCCGCTTACAGAGCTTGTGCAGTGCAAAGACGCACAAGTATGCGTGAAAGAATACTAGGATAAAAGAGGCACGTCAGAAAAGAAAGCAGAGAAAAGGGAGGCGCACAATGAAACAGGTCATCCGTGCACAGTACCGAGCAGCGTTAAAAACAGATATTGCAGAGAAAGAATTGCAGAAAGCAGTTCTTTCCTGCCGTTTAAAAATGGAGAAAGAAGTACAGAAAGAGAAACTGCTCACAGGCGGTATGTTCCGGTATAAGAATATGTTGTTTTTATATATGGAATGTATCGTAGATACAGAGACAGATGCAGCGAAAGAAGTATGCGAAGGGCAAAAATATATAGAGCAGCTTCCGGAATTGTGGTTTACTGAGATGGCGCCATTTCTTCATACATGGCCGGAAATAACAGGTGAAAAGAAATGGGCGTATATGTATCCGGTATTCTGGTTTGATACACCGAAAGATCTGGAGACATGGAAACGAAAAGAAAAACCGGATAAGTGTTGCGGAAGAATTGCGGTGTTGTATCCTGATAAATTATTTTCCTATGTCTGCCATCATCAGGCGATCGTAAACGAAGGACTGCTTGTGGGAGACCGCTATCAGATGATCTCCCTGCATGAAAATATTTTATTTTCCTATTTTGAGACGCCAAGGGACAGAGAACAGGTCAATATCAAGCATACAGCAGAACCGCCACAGGAAATCAAAAAATGGGAAGAGGCAGATCCGGAAAGTCATTTCTATCATTTTCCAGAAGCAAAAGGAGAAAATTTCCTGGTTATTGAAACAATGATTTCTGTTTAAGAAAATCGACTTCACGCTGCTGTGTATTTCCGATGAGAGGTAAAAAACACTTTTGTTTGGAATTTTGTAGCAGTGTGAAGTCGTTTTTTCTGAAATTTTATTTCCTCAGGAATTCCCGGACAGTTTCTATATCCGTTTCCAGCATTTCCGCTATATCCTCAGCGGAATATCCCTTTTGAACTTTCTTTTCTATCTGTTCCTGTAATTTTTTCAGTGCTCCCTGTGCCAGCCCCTCTTTTAATCCGGAAGCGCGGCCTTCTTTCAATCCGGAAGCACGGCCTTCTAAGATTCCGGCTGCATGCCCTTCCTCACGCGCCTTATTCTGTTCCATGATCTTTTCTTCCCAAGCCTGCATATATCTCACTCCGATCTTTTCACTGGATTTGATCGCCCGGATGCGTCTTTGGATGTTATGGATCCGCTCACTGGCACAGGTCCTGCTCACTTCTTCTGTGGTGTGCTCCATATACTTGAGGAGTTCTACCAGTTCTTCTGACACCCCTTCGGTATTCGTTCCATGGGTATTGAGGAAGATACGGACAGCGTCGTCTTTTAACGAAAGCTCCGGTACTTCCTCACACTGCATACGGAAGGTATAGCGGTACAGTCCGTATCCGAACAGGTCAAAGGGACAGATCAGGATGATATACACGGGATTTAACTTCTGAAAGCCCACCTCCCCCGGAGCCAACAGATTCGAGTCGATCAGCGCCTGATAGAAGCGGCTCCGTTTCGGAAGGTTTCCCGTGTTCTCTTTCTGGACTTCTGTATTATATACCGTGTCCTCTTCATCCATGGCCCATACATCCAGCCGCACATAACGGTTTAAAGGATGGGAGCGCTGTTCCTTCTCCGTCTGGGGCAGCAGTTTTAATACAACCTCTCTCCCTAAGATGATCTCCAGTATATCCCGCATGGTATCCGGGTCGTCCGCCGCCTGCGCGAATAAAAAACGATCCAGCAGGTTCAAATCCTTCAATGGCTTTTGTTTTAGTTTCATCTGTACTTTTCTCCTTTCATTATAGGGAAAAGCCTGCCGGTTTACAACACTTTTCCCTAAATAGCCTGTGACGTAAAATTTCTCCGGCACAAATATGTGATTTTGTTTCTTTGGGTAAATGTTTGCGAATATCCCGGATAAAGATCCGGATATATTGATGATCCGGCAACCGGATAAAACAGAATGATCTGTATAGAGCAGATCATCAGACGGTGCTTTTGGAAAAACACAAAACTTTTTTTTCTAGATGCGCATCTAAAAGAGACTCTTACCTTAACACAACAGAGTATAGACTACAACAAAAATAAATATAAATTTAACTGACAAAAGAAATATGAAGTCAAATGGCAAAAGGGCGCATGAAATGTGTATTTTGCATCGCTCGTCAGGGCTTTGCCGAAATTCCTCGCTCACGCAAAACATACATTTCATGCATGCACTTTCGCCGCTTAAGTTCATGTTTCTGTTTAAAAAAATTGACTTCACGCTGCTGCGCATTTCCGCCAGAAGGCAAAAAACACTTCTGTTTGGAAGTCTGTAGCAACGTGAGGTCGTCTTTTTTTCTGAAATTTAATTGAGGAATCTGCCTTCTGATAGTAGAGTGAAACTTCTGATTGGAAGAGACAGCGAAGAAACACTATGTCAGATAAGCAGGGCATTGACAGGAGCGTTCCGAATACAGTTCGCCTGGTTCTTAGCGCAGTACATCTGCGTGTTCCAATGGACACGTCGATGTTCTGTGCTTAGAACCACTCGAACGGATGAGGTAAAGCGGGTCCTGTCCTGTGTTCTGACATAGTGTTTCTTTGCGTACCTTCTATATAAATTTTACCTTTTCTCTATAAGGCAGTTCGTCAATTAAATTTCTATTTACTGCATAAATGTCTGAATGACATGGAGTATCCCGTCTTCATCATTGGATCGGGTGATAAAATCTGCGCTGTCTTTTACGATAGACTGCGCATTTTCCATAGCGACGCCCAATCCGGCATATTCAATCATGGAAACATCATTATAACCGTCGCCGCAGCAGACCATCTGTTCCGCTGTCAGTCCGATACTGTTTAGTAATTTCTGTAGGGAATATGCCTTGTCAATATGCTGCGGCATGATTTCCAGGAAAAATGGTTCGGAGCGATAAATATTTAAGAAGCTGTGATATTGCGCTTTTAATTGGGACATACATGTTTCCAAAACAGCAGGTTCGCCGGGGATCAAGAGCTTATTTACAGGAAAAGACAAGGCAGAGGGAAAGTCGTCCGCCACACGTACCTCCATTTTATTAATGAAGGCTTCCGTTTGTGTATATTCGTTTGGGGCGATACCGGAAATAATGGTATCTGCATCATAGGAAACGATATCCAGTCCGGGAAAATTTCGAATAAACCGGTAAATAGGCTCAATGACTCCGGGAGGGAGTATTTTGTTATAGATGGTCTTTCCTGTGGAGCATTGGGTGATACGTGCCCCATTGAAGGAAAGGATATAACTTCCGTATTTTTGTAATTCTAATTTTTCGGCAAGCGGCAGGACCCCATTGATGGGGCGGCCGCTTGCAAGAACGACTTTTTTGCCGTTTTCCTGTATATGAAGAAGCGCCTGACGGGTAGGTTCAGTAAGTTCTTTTTTGGAGTTAGTCAGGGTACCGTCAAGATCCAGGACGAGCATCTGATAATCCATTCTTTTTACCTCATTTCTCTTAAATGTTCAACAATTTCAGGAAATTCCATTCCATGGGAGGCTTTGACGAGGACCGTATCATTTTTCTTAATGATCGTATTGGCCTTTTCCAGAAATTCTGCTTTTGTTTTAAAGTAGTAAACAGTTGTTTTCGCGTTTTCAGAGTGAGTAAAATTTTCTGCTCCTTTTGCCATATATGCAGAATGTTCGCCTATACAAATGAGGACGTGGATACCGTTTTGTACGGCGTAAACGCCTACCTCCGTATGCATTTCGTTGATCGCAGGACCTAACTCAAACATGTCCCCCAAAATAGCAACGGTACGAGTGACTGCCTTGGCAAGTACGGAAAGAGAAGATTTCATGGAGGCAGGATTCGCATTATAACAGTCGTCGATGATCGAGAGGAATTCTGTCTGGATCAGATGGTTTCTTCCGGCAAGGGGCGTTAAACTTTCAATCCCCTTTATCATTTCCTCCTCTTTCATTCCAAGCGCCTGTCCTACAGCGATTCCTGCGAGCGCATTGTATACCATATGTTCTCCGGGGATGCGGATATGGGCGTGAAAGGATATGCCTGGGGTGGAAAATCTTGCGGATGTACCGTGTAATCCCTGGTCGTCTATATGATCCGCATGATAAGGCAGTGCGGCATCAAGACCAAAATATACCGGAGAAATCCCATTCGCAGGGACAAAGCTTTTCAGTTTATCATCATCTCCATTGACTATAATGGCACCGGAAGGATCCATATATTCTAACATTTCTGTTTTAGCTTTCAGTATACCGTCACGGGATTTTAGATTTTCCAGATGAGCGCAGCCGATATTGGTAAAGACACAGATATCCGGACGCGCAACTTTTGCAAGGCGGCGCATTTCGCCAAAATCGCTGATCCCCATTTCGAGCACAGCAATCTCATGTTCTTCTTTCAAACGAAAAACAGTAAGAGGAAGACCAATCTCATTATTAAAATTGCCTTCGGTTTTCAGTACATTGAACTTCTGAGACAAGATGGAAGCAATCATTTCTTTTGTGCTTGTTTTGCCCACACTGCCGGAGATGCCTATCACTTTGATATCCAGGGAGCGGCGGTAATGTTCGGCTATATCTTTTAGGGCCTGCAGGCTGGAGGAGACAAGAATATAGGGAAAATCTGCGTGTTCCAATTTGTGTTCTGATACTGCGCACAGAGCGCCTGCTTCCATCACCTGCGGGATGAAAGCATGTCCGTCTGCATGTGCTCCTCTTACTGCGATAAACAGGCTGTCCTGTTCGACTTTTCGGCTGTCGATCACGACACTTTTGACTTCTTTCAGAGCGGTCTTGGGGCTGCCGAAATAGGTACCGCCGCAGGCGGCGGCAATTTCTTTTAAAGACATATGTTTCATAAGGTTAAGTCCCTTCTGTGTTCATTTCTTTTAATGGTTCTGCACAAAGTATTAAAAAAGTTTGTATTTATCAAAGGCGTTGTTACGATCTAAGTGGACATCTTTCAAAAACCAGATGATCCAAAGCAAAAATATAGGAATGGCAATCCATTGCCGGATAAGTGTAAGTAAGGCTCCTGCGAATAAAAGCAAGGCAAGCTGGAAGTAGAGATTACGAATATCACGACATATGTGTGCACGGTCATACTGCTGCTGTTCTTCTTCTGTAAACGTATTAAAACCGGAAACAAAACGCGCCATATTTGCTTTGCCAAAAGCAAATATGGATCCCAGGATACACATGACAAGTCCGAGAAGAAGACAGGTGATCGTAGCAATATGTGTTTCTATAAAGTGTTCCATTGTAAGCCTCCTTTTCAGATAGAAAGTATAATGGAAAGTATAGATGTGTGTATCAGTTAGAAGGTATATAACGTGCTTCTAAAGACTTCTGTATGATCAGTTCACATAAATCTCCATACTCAATGCCGGCTGCTCTTGCCTCTTTGGGCAGAAGGCTTGCGGCAGTCATTCCGGGGAGTGTGTTTATTTCAAGACAATACAGTGCTCCTGCTTCATCTAAGAGAAAATCTGCTCGGCTGTATACATTTAATTTAAGCGCGTGATAAGCTTTTACAGTCAGCTCCATCATTTTCTTTTCGATCTCAGGGCTGATATCGGCCGGACAGACCTCCTTAGAAGCGCCGTCCTGATATTTGTTGGCATAATCGAAAAATCCTGTTTTGGGAATGATCTCAATAGGCGGCAAGGCTTTGCCGTCGATGATGCCGCAGGCAAATTCGCGGCCTTTGATATAAGATTCTATAACGACTTCCTCTTCATAGCAAAAGGAATTTTGAAGCGCTTCTTCATATTCTTTTTCCGTATGTACGATGTATACCCCGATACTGGAACCGCCGGAACAAGGTTTTACAACGACTGGAAGAGAGAGCCCGAATCGTGCGAGCGACTTGTCTTTATCCTTTTTGTGCAGGCATCCTCCGCCGGGGGTATCTACTCCTGCCTGCAGGAATATTTGTTTTGTTAGACCTTTATCCATAGCGACGGCGCAGCCTAGAGAATCAGGACCAGTGTAACGAATTCCAAGAAGATCAAAAGTTGCCTGGAGCTTACCGTTTTCACCTTCTCCGCCATGCAGCCCCAGGAAGGTAATGTCTGCCATGCGGCACAGTTCAATGACATTAGGACCCATAAAACATGCAGATTTGTCGGTACGGGAGGCTTTGACAGCCGCTATATCAGGTTCTGTAGTGCGGATGCCTCCTGCAATCTCCAATCCGTGTCCGGGCAGAGTAAAGACATCCTCCAGATTGTCAGGTGGAGTTTCTAGTCCCAGAAATACATCGAGCAGATAAGCGTCATGTCCCTTTTCTAATAATGTTTTACAGATTCCGGCGCTGGACATAAGAGAAACATCACGTTCCGTGCTTAAGCCTCCTGCCAGTACAATGATTTTCATAATAATGGTTTCCTTTCTTTATACAGAGTGTTGATCGATCCAGATTTACCAGTCTAGACACTTAAAGAGTCTAACAGTTTAGTTTTCGTATCGTAGAGCCTTTGAGACAGATCTACATATACCTTGTGCGGATAAAATAATCGTTTTGTTTCATCCCACAGAGTATCTTTTTCCTGACGGCAGTAGTCTGCGATCTCCATAACAGAAGGAGACGTATAGACACATTCGCCGTGTATGAATACAGGTTTTAGAATTTCACGCATTGTATAGCTGCCTCCGGGCAGACGTGTTTTCTTCCATGTTGCATTTGGATCAAATAAAAGAAGTTCTTCGGAGGTATCATATGTTTCTTCGGCAAAGCATATCAGATCGGCGCGGATTTTCCCGGTTTCTTTATCATAGATGCGGTATATGGTCTTATTGCCGGGATTCGTGATTTTCTCTGTATTCTCTGAAATTTTGATTTTAGGCACAAATTCCCCATTTTCATTTTGAATAGCAGCGAGCTTATAAACACCGCCGAAAGACGGGCAGTCTTTGGAGGTGATCAGATTTGTACCTACGCCCCAGGAAGTGATAGCGGCTTCCTGCATTTTCAGATCATGGATCAGTAATTCGTCCAAGTCGTTGGAAGCGGCAATCACAGCGTCAGGAAAACCTGCCTCATCCAGCATTTTACGCGCTTTTTTAGAAAGATATGCCAGATCTCCGCTGTCAAGACGGATCCCGTAGCTTTTGGGCTTTATGCCGGCCTCTTTCATTTCTTTAAATACCCGGATCGCATTGGGAACGCCGGATTTCAAAGTATCATAGGTGTCCACCAGAAGTGTACAGGAATTGGGGTACAGTCTTGCATATTCTTTAAAAGCTGTGTATTCATCTTTAAAACTCATGATCCAGCTATGGGCATGAGTTCCCATTACAGGTACGTCGAACATTTTGCCGGCAAGGACATTGGATGTGCCGACACAGCCGCCGATCATAGCGGCGCGCGCACCGTAAAGTCCGGCGTCCGGTCCCTGTGCCCTTCTCAGACCAAATTCCATGATACCGTCACCTTGTGCGGCAAAGACAACACGGGCTGTTTTGGTAGCGATCAAACACTGATGATTGATGATATTTAGGATAGCGGTTTCGACAAGCTGCGCTTCCATAATAGGCGCAATGACCTTGAGAATGGGTTCTTTTGGAAAGATGACCGTTCCTTCGGGAACTGCATAGATATTACCACTGAAATGAAAACCACTTAGATAATGCAGAAACTCTTCGCTGAAGATTCCCAGTTTTCTTAAATAGTCTACGTCTTCATAGGAAAAATTCAGATTTTTGATATATTCGATGACCTGCTCCAGGCCGGCCATGATGGAGTAGCCGCTTTTGTTTGGATTCTCACGGAAAAATACATCAAAGACAACCGTTTCATTTTCCTGTGTCTCAAAATACCCCTGCATCATGGTCAGTTCATACAGGTCTGTCAGTAATGTCAGATTATGCGCACTCATAATTTTCTCCTTTTTTATAAAAACCAGCTGTCTTGCGGCAGACAGCCATAGAGTAATCGGGGAGCCGCACTTACTGCGGCTTTGCCCTTGACGCATATTATAGCATATATATAAAGTAAAAAACAGGTATCAATCAAAAAATTGATACCCGTTCTTTTACACCAGTTCCGCATTTTTCTCTATCGTTTCCCGGATCACATTCTGCACATAACTGCCGATATGCTTTTTAGTCTCTTTATCGAGATCATCCGGATAAATAGGCTTGCCGTATTCGAGCACAACATGGACTTTTCTGATCTTGGGAAATTGATTCTCAAAAATTGCCGCTGTATTGTTCATGGAGATCGGTATGATCGCGCACCCTGTCTTGGTAGCAATCTTAAAGGCGCCCTCTTTGAAGGGGAGCAGACTTAATTCTTCGCCTTTGTTTCTTGTACCCTCCGGGAATATACAGATAGAAATCCCTTTTTTGATATAGTCGATTGCAGTCAAGATTGTTTTTAGCCCTTCTTTTGGATTTTCTCTGTCCAGAAAGAGACAATATAAAAAGCGCATCCAGGTAGACAAAAGCGGGATGTGCTCCATCTCTTTTTTGGCCACATAGCCGGTGAGACGCTTGCAGCGACTGTATGTAAGCAGAATATCAAAGAAACTTCTGTGGTTGCCGATAAAAAGTACAGGTTCATCCGGGATATTTTCTTCTCCGATGATCGTTGTCTGAACGGAGGTCATTTTTAGGATCATTTTAAATCCCCACTGCACGATACGCAGGGAGCTGTAGTCTCTCTTTTTACGGCTGCACTTTCCGATGATCCACTCTGCCAGAAATACAGGGATCGATAAGATGAGATAGAGTACGAGAAAAATCACAATACAGATAAAACGAAACATTTCATACATCCTCTTTTCTTTAAAAATGTCACATTTAAAACAATAGTAACGTAAATATAGATGCTTTTCAAGCATAATTATATATTATTATAAAATAAATTTATATAATTTTACATTATGATAAGGAGGCGTATAATAAAAAACAGATATAGGAAACATATGGAAGAACAAGAGGAAAATGAAAAAGGAAAGGATGAGGATGATGGTCTACGATATACTTATAATCGGAGCAGGACCGGCAGGCATCAGCGCAGGCATTTATGCGGTGAGCAGAGGAAAAAGAACAGTATTGCTGGAAAAGGAAGCAGTGGGAGGTGTGATCGGAAAAGTATCTACAGTCACACATTACTCTGCTTTGCTTCCAAATGAGACGGGATCTTCTTTTGCAGAGCGTATGAAAGAGCAGGCTTTGCATGCAGGAGTGGAAATCCGGTATGAAAATGTAACAAGGGCAGAACTAAACGGAACCATAAAGAAAATTTATACAGAAAAGGGACGTTACGAGGCTAAAAAGGTAATTCTTGCAAACGGCACTACTCCGAGAAAGCTCCATATCCTTGGAGAAACAGAATTGGCAGGCAGAGGGATTGGTATGAACGCTGCGAAATGCGGAAAAAACTATACCGGCAAGAATATATATGTTGTAGGAGGTGCGGACGGCGCTGTAAAAGAAGCACTATATCTGGCGCAGTTTGCAAAGAAATTGACGATTCTCCATTTTGAGGAACGCCTGGGCTGTATTCCGGAATTTTTAAATAAAATAAAAGAGACGCCGAATATATGTGTGCGTACGGGCTTTAGACTGCAGGCTGTATATGGTAAGGAACATGTGGAAAAACTAGAGATCAGAGGAGAACGGGATGGGCATGTGGAAACGATAGAAGACGATGGATGCGGAATCTTTGTCTATGCGGGCGCCGTGCCCAACACCGGACTATACGGAGATATTACCCTTGCAGACGGCTATATTGTGACGGATGAAAAAATGGGTACAAATCTGCCGGGCGTATATGCGGCAGGGGATATCCGAGCAAAACAAGTGCGCCAGGCAGCCACAGCAGTTGCAGACGGGGCAATCGCAGCGATCAATGCTGCGGCAGAATAGATATAAAGAAGAAAAATCTTTTGACAGCAGGGTATAATCCTGCTGTTTTTTTAATATGATAATAGAGAAAATATGCCGCGGAGAATGGAGATGGGAAAGAAAACATGTAAGTATATATGGCTTTTCTTCCTGGCGGTGCTTTTTCTGACGGGGTGTGTATCCCGGATACAGAAAACAGAAAAATTACAGGATCTTTCATTTACAGTATTGGATAAGGAGGCGGTGCCGGAGGAGTTAAAAGAGATGATCGAAGAAAATAAATCAAAGCCATTTAAACTTACCTATGCGGATCAGGGATACTTGTATATCGCACAAGGATATGGAGCACAGAAAAAAACGGGATACAGTGTAGAGGTCCTGGCGCTTTATGAGACGGAGAATGCTGTTTATATACATACCAACCTGCTTGGACCGGAGAAAGGAGAACAGACAAAAGAAGCAGCCACATTTCCTTATGTGGTCGTACAGCTTAAATATATAGAAAAGAATGTGATGTTTGATTAAGGAGGCAAGTATGGAACTGATAAAAAAGCAGATACATTATAATCAGGAAGGAAAGCATACGTTTGACCAGTTTGTGCTGGATGAAGATTATAATGTGCCGGACGCAAAAGAGGATGTGCGGCAGATCATTCAAAATATAGGAACGATCAAGGTGGAAGACATTCGGATGGTGGAAAATTATATCCGAGTCACAGGGAAGTTTTATTTCCAGATCTTATATTTGACAGATGCAATGGAAGCAAGACCGGGGGTGTTGGAAGGCAAACTCCCTTTCGAGGAAATGGTATATGCGGAGAATGAGGAGGGAGCAAACTATTATATCGAAAATATCCGGGATGAGTTCACAGTATCTGTGGTAAATTCCAGAAAAATCGGATTGCATGTAATGATTGAGATGGAGATAGGAAAAGAGAAGTTAGAAGACGAGGAGACAACTGTTGATGCAGAGAGTACAGTGCCGATCTATAAAAAAATGAAATCGGTAAATCTTCTAAAACTCAATACGACTAAAAAAGATACATACAGAATAAAAGAAGAGATCACACTGCCCGGTACAAAAGAGAGCATAGGCGTACTGCTCGTATCCAGTATAAGCAGCAGAAAGTTAGAGATCAGACCGGAGATGGATGCTCTCCTGATAAAAGGAGAACTGCTTGTATTCTGCCTGTATCTGTCAGAGGATGAAAAGACAGACTGGATAGAACAAAGTGTTCCTTTTGAAGGGCGTCTTGCCTGCGACGGAGTAGAAGAAGGCATGTATTATCACGTGCAGCATACGTTGGAAGATACGCTGGTAGATGTCCGTATGGATGAAGATGGAGAAATGCGGATCTTAGGGATTGAGGGTACCATCAATCTTCGGCTCAATATCTATGAGGAAGAGGAAATGGAATTGCTTGCTGATATGTACGCACTAGAGAAAAAATGTGAGTTTGAGACGAGGGAAGTAGTATACGAGGAACTCCTGATGCAGAATCATTCTAAATGTAAGATCGGGGAACGTCTTGAACTTCCGGAATTGAAAGATAATGTGCTGCAGATATGCCATAGCGAAGGAAATATTCAGACAGAGCATATAGAAAAAACAGATGAGGGGTTACGGATAGAGGGGATTTTACATCTGTCGTTTTTATATCTGCGTGCGGACGACAATATACCGTTTGGCAGCTGGCAGGGAATGATCCCGTTTTCTTACCTTATGGAATGTCCGGGGATCCCAGAGGATGTGAGATATAATTTATCCTATCATGTAGAACAGTTGTTGGTAACATTAGCAGGAAGTGAAGCTGTAGAAGTAAAGGCTGTTCTTGCATTTGATGTCTTCCTTAGAAAACCGATTCCTATGCAGGTCATCACAGAGGCACATCTGATAGAGACAGATGCCGAAGCGATGGAAAACCGTCCGGGGATCGTGGGCTATATCGTCAAAGCAGGAGATGAACTGTGGGATCTGGCAAAAACATATATGACGACGGTGGAAGGGATCAAAGAGGTCAACGCATTAGAATCAGATACGATAAAAGCAGGAGATAAGCTGTTGATTTTTAAAGAAAATATGAGTATACTATAAGTATTATGTATACAAGATACAAAGAAAAACAAACGATAACAGACAGGATCTGAAAAGTACAAGACGGAGGAAGCTAGATGAGACAGATAGAGTTAAAAGCGCTTGCCAAGATCAATCTTGGGCTGGATGTACTTGGAAAAAGGGAAAACGGTTATCATGACGTGCGCATGATCATGCAGTCGATTTATCTGTATGATGATGTGAAGATAGAAAAAACAGAAGAAAGCGGTATATTTCTGGAGACGAATCTGCATTTTCTTCCGACGGACAGCAGTAATATCGCTTATAAGGCGGCACAAATGTTGTTGGAGGAGTTCGATATCAGTCAGGGCGTGAAGATCGGACTGAATAAGCATATACCTGTGGCAGCAGGGCTGGCAGGCGGCAGTTCTAACGCGGCGGCAGTACTGTTTGGAATGAACCGCCTGTTTGCGTTGCATTTGACACAGGAAGAGCTGATGGAAAGAGGCGTAAAATTAGGAGCAGATGTTCCCTACTGCATTATGCGTGGGACGGTACTGGCCGAGGGGATCGGTGAACAGCTGCATAAACTTCCGGCTATGCCCAAATGTACAGTGTTGATCGCAAAACCGCCGGTCAGCGTGTCTACAAAAATGGTATATGAGGCATTGGATGCGAAAGAGATTCTTGTACATCCTGATATTGATGGTTTGATACAGGGACTGGAACAGGGCTCGCTTCGCCGGGTCGCTTCCTGCATGGGGAATGTGCTGGAAGACGTGACTATACCGATGTATCCGGTGATCGATAAAATAAAAGAAGAGATGCAGGCATGTGGAGCGCTCAATGCTATGATGAGTGGCAGTGGTCCTACTGTGTTCGGATTGTTTGAGAATCGGGCAGATGCAAGAAAAGCACAGGCAAGGATCAGGGAAAAAGCACTGGCAAAGCAGGTGTTTGTGACGAATATACACGGAGTAAGGGGGAAGCAGGATGGAACCGAAATTTGAAGTAACAATGAATGAGTATCTTCCTTTAAGAGACGTTGTGTTTAATACATTGAGACAGGCTATCTTGCGCGGAGAGTTAAAACCTGGAGAGAGACTAATGGAGATCCAATTGGCAAATAAGCTGGGCGTAAGCCGCACGCCCATTCGGGAAGCAATCCGAAAATTGGAACTGGAAGGACTTGTTTTGATGATCCCGCGAAAGGGAGCGGAAGTCGCGGAAATCACAGAAAAAAATCTGCGAGATGTACTAGAGGTGCGCTGCGCACTTGAAGAATTGGCCGTACAGCTCGCCTGTGACAGAATTGATAAGCAGGGAATACACAAGTTGCAGCAGGCGGCAAAAAACTTTGCGTCTGTGCTGGACAGTGAAGACATTACAAAAATAGCAGAGGCGGATGTTGCGTTTCATGATATTATCTATATGGCGACAGAGAATCAGAGACTCATCCAGCTCTTGAATAATTTGCGGGAGCAGATGTACCGATACAGAATCGAGTATTTGAAAAAGAAAGAGTATTATCCGCGGCTTTTAGCAGAACATCAGGATATCATCCAGGCAATCGCAAACAGAGAACATGAGCGGGCAACGAAGATCACAAGCCAGCATATTGACAATCAGGTAGAGACAGTGGCAGACACGCTGCGTCACAAGTAAGAGATATTTTTGTATAAATACAGCAGATATGTCCATACTCTTTATATCAGTTAGATGGAAGGAGAATACATATGGACAGAACGTATATAGAGAAACATGCAAATCAGTTGATTTTTTTTCTGGCTATCTTAATTGCTACGATCGTGACTGCGGCGGCTATAGGCAGAACGCGGACGGCGGAAGCGGCAAAGAGACAGGAACATCTTGCAGAGGAGGTCTTGAGATTCCATGTTCTGGCAAACAGTGACAGTCAAAGAGACCAGGAACTTAAATTGAAAGTGCGGGATGCAGTGCTTAAATGGATGGAAGGCGAGCTTCCCAAGGCGCTTGACGTAGATGAGACGGCAGGCTGGCTTAGGAGGCACACGGATGAACTGGAAGAGATCAGTAAAAAGACTCTTTTGGAAAACGGTTCGGACGATACCGTGAGCGCCGCAGTGACGACCTGCTATTTCCCAGATAAGACATATGGGGATGTGACATTTCCGGCGGGCAACTATGAGGCGCTCAGGCTAGAGATTGGAAATGCCAAAGGGCATAACTGGTGGTGTGTTCTGTATCCGGATCTATGCTTTCTAGATACGACGAATGCGGTGCTGCCGGATGAAGGAAAGAAAAAATTAAAAAATGTACTAACGGAGGAGGAATATTCTCAGATCACAGCAGAGACGAAGTTTCGGATCAAATGGTATTTCTGGGGAGACGATAAATGACAGAATTTTTAGTCAGACATTTTGTAAAAGATTATAAAGAAGTAGAGAAGGTGTCCGTGCGGACGGCATATGGAGTGCTCGCCAGCATTGTGGGCATCTTCTGTAATGTGTTTTTGTTTGGAGTGAAGTTTATCATCGGTATTTTGACGGGGAGTGTTTCCGTTACGGCAGATGCCTTTAATAATCTGTCCGATGCGGGATCTTCTGTGATCAGTTTTATCGGAGTGAAGATAGCCAGTAAGCCGGCAGATCAGAGCCATCCATTTGGGCATGGAAGAATGGAATACATAGCGGCCTTGGTAGTGGCTTTTCTGATCCTGCAGGTAGGGTTCACCTTTTTGAAAGATTCCTTTGGGAAGATTCTGCATCCGGCAGAGTTGGAATTTCAGATCGTATCTGTACTGATATTGGTCTTGTCTATCGGTGTGAAATTGTGGCTTGGACTGTTTAACAGGAAACTGGGTGAAAAGATCGATTCAAAGGTGATGAAAGCGGTATTTGCGGATTCTATGGGAGATGTGGTCACAACGAGCGCTACGATCCTTTCCCTTATCGTTTTCGGCTTCACGCAGATCAATATAGATGGTTTTATAGGAGTCGGCGTAGCTCTGGTGGTCATGTGGGCAGGTATTGGGATCGCGAAGGATACGCTGGAACCGCTGATAGGGGAAGCTATTGATCCGGAAGTCTATGGGAAGATCAAAAAGTTTGTGGAGAGTTATGATGGAATAGAAGGTACACATGATCTGATCGTACATAATTACGGACCGGGAAGAAGTATGGCGTCTATCCATGCAGAAGTGCCCAATGATGTGGATATTGAGCAGTCTCATGAGATCATCGACAGGATTGAACGGGACGCCGCGAAAAAGATGGACATTTTCCTTGTGATCCATATGGATCCTGTGGAGATGAAAGACGAGAAAGTGCTTATCCTAAGGAAAAAAACAGAAGAACTGCTAAAAGAGGTGGATCCTGCATGCAGTATCCATGATTTCCGTATGGTACATGGAGAAGAACAGACCAACCTAATCTTTGATATGGTGATCCCGATCGAATACGACGAAGACAGACGCAACCGGATTCCCTTGGAACTAATGGAAAAATTACAGAAGTTAGATCCCCGTTATCAGTGTGTGATCACGGTGGATTATAATTATGTCGCAAAAGAATAAAAGAAAATTTGGAATGCTAAGAGAAAAGAAAGAAGGAAAAACGCATGTATACGTTTGACAGTAGAGTACGCTACAGTGAAATAGACCATCAGGGCACTATGACCCTGCCGGCATTGATCAACTATTTCCAGGACTGCAGTACCTTTCAGTCAGAAAGCCTAGGGCTTGGGATGAAAGCTTTAAGAGAAAAGAAGAAAGCCTGGGTACTGTCATACTGGCAGGTTGTGGTAGAACGTTTCCCAAAACTGGCTGAGAAGATTACGACAGGGACGTTTGCTACGGAGTTTAAAGGATTGTATGGGAACCGTAATTTTTTCATGCAGGATGAAACAGGCAAAAGAATCGCCTGTGCAAATTCTATATGGGTATTCATGGATATAGAGAAGGGACGTCCGGCTCGTCCAGAGGAAGACGACATCCTTCCTTATGGGACAGAGGCACCTCTGGATATGGAGTATGAAGGGAGAAAAATTAAAATACCCCAGGAATGCAAGAGCCTGGAACCATTTCCAGTGAGAAAATATCATATTGATACAAATGAGCATGTAAATAACTGCCAGTATGTGCAGATGGCTCTGGAAGTCATACCGGAGGATACACCCGTACATCAGCTGCGGGTAGATTATAAAAAATCTGCCGTTTATGGCGATATGATCTATCCTAAAGTAGCCTTTGAAGCAGACAGGACAGTAGTAGAATTGTGTACGGCAGACAGCAAACCATATGCAGTTGTAGAACTAAAGGGAAATGAGAGGAGGATATAGATGCGATTAGGAGAAAAACAGATGCTGACCGTGGTGAAAAAAGTAGACTTCGGGGTATATCTGGGAAATGAAGAACAGAGAGTTTTGCTGCCGAAAAAACAGGTTCCGGAAGGGGTGGAACCGGGGGATCCTGTGGAAGTATTTTTATATAAAGATTCTGCAGACAGATGGATCGCGACGACCAACGAACCTAAGATCACGTTGGGGAAATTAGCCGTTCTTGAGGTGGCGGATGTAGGAAGAATGGGGGCATTTTTAGACTGGGGACTGGAAAAAGACTTATTCCTGCCTTTCAAAGAACAGACGGCAAAAGTAAAAAAAGGAGATGCCTGTCTTGTCAGTCTGTATATCGACAAGAGTGAGAGACTGTGCGCCACAATGAAAGTATATCCTCTTCTGCGGACAGATTCTCCTTACAAAAAAGATGATCAAGTGACGGGGATCATTTATGACACAAGTAAAGAATTTGGCGTTTTTGTAGCGGTGGATCATATGTATTCTGCCCTGCTCCCAAGGAAAGAAGTTTTTGGAAATCTGCGGGTCGGACAGGAGATCACGGCGCGGGTGACAGCAGTAAAAGAGGACGGCAAATTGGATCTGAGCATAAGGGCAAAGATTCCCGAGCAGATGGATAAAGATGCGGAGAAAATTCTTGAGGCGATCAATCGGTATGGCGGGGAGCTTCCCTTTACTGATAAGGCAGATCCGGAGAAGATCAAACAGGAATTCGGTATGAGTAAGGCGGCGTTTAAGAGAGCTGTGGGGAGACTCTTGAAGCAGGGGAAAATAGAAATATTGGAAAATAGTATAAGGGGATAGTGAGGAAACGCTGCAAGCGTTGCAACAAATGCGTTATATAATGTGTTTGTGCAACGCTTGCAGCGTTTTATGATAAGGCAGATATAAGCAAAAGGGGATGCGAAAAGTTGGCACACAAATTGCTATATATTTTAATGTAAGAAAAACACATTGTATATATAAAGGAGAGTGGATAGGATGGACTATACGAATTTGTGGGCAGGCTGTGCAAAGAAGAAGTCGATTGTAGGTATTATTGGAGCAACTCGTGGATATGGTTATACGTTGTTGGCGCAAATTCCAAAAGTAGAGTATATGGAACTGCGTGTCATCTGTTCCAGACATTCGGAAGAATGTTTTGATGTCCTCACAGAAATTGGCTATGAGAAAGATAATATGGTACTCTGCCGTAGCAAAGAGGAAATTTTACAGGCGGGAGAAAATAAGATCCTTATAGTGGAGGATTATAAACTCGTTATAGAGTGCGGTATTACAGCTCTTGTTGAATGTACCGGAAACACAGAAATCAGTTCTGCAGCTGCGATGATGGCACTTAAGCGAGGTATTAATGTGTACATGGTCTCAAAAGAGACAGACAGTGTATGTGGTCCTGTATTGAATAAAACGGCAGAAGAAAATCATGCGGTATATGCCTTAGTAAATGGAGATCAGCCGCGGAATTTGTTAGATCTTTATTCTTGGGGCCGAGCGCTTGGTCTGGAGATTATTGCGGCAGGAAAAGCAAGTGAGTACGATTTTGTCTGGGATTATGAGACAGGGGAACTGACGTATACAGACGGAACAGACAATATGAAGATTCTTCCAGAGATGAAGGAGTGCTGGAGATATGGGGGAATAGAGACTTTGCAGAAGAGAAAGGAACTCTTAAAGAGCTATACGGAAGTGATTTCTGCGGATCTCTGTGAGATGAATCTGGTATCTAATGTAACAGGGTTGATTCCATCTTCTGCTTTTTTGAGTTATCCGATCGCTAAGACCAGTGAACTGGCAGATATCTTTATTCCGGAAGAAGATGGTGGAATTTTGAAGAAAACAGGCGTGGTAGATGTCTTTTATAATCTGCGGGGAAAGGATGAGGCAAGTTTTTGCGGTGGAGAATTTATCATTGTAAGATGTGAAAATAAGAAAATGTGGGATTTGTTAAGGAGTAAAGGACATGTCATGAGTAAGAACGGAAAGTATGCGTGCATATATCTGCCCTATCATTATATGGGATTGGAGACGCCGCTGTCTATTCTGCTGGGAGATTTAAGCGGTCTCGGTACACATCCGGAATGCAGGCAGATTTCTGTGATGGCAGGAGTAGCTCAGAAAAATATAGAAAAGGGTACTGTGCTGAAAGTGGCAGGACATCATCACTCTATAGAGGGATTAGAGCCAGAGTTGATCGAGAGAAAGTCTGCGGATGATCTGGCGCCCTTCTATCTTTTGAATGGAGCAACACTGCTTAGAGAGGTGAAAAAGGGGCAGCCTGTTACTCTGAGGGATGTAGAACTGTCAGGAAATGCGTTTGAGATTTACAAGCAGGGATTAAAACTGTAGAATAGAAGGAAGGCAGCAGGGAGCACGCTTTGAGCCGGCAGAGGGGAGAAGGGGATCCCTGCTTTGTTGACGGCAGTATCTGGAGAGGAGGAATTTCTGGTGAATATATTATTGATCGTTCCATACCCGAAATTGGAAAAGACGGTGAAAAAAATTTATGAGGAATCTTTTAAACGGAAGAATCTACAGGTGGATATTCGCGTTTTAAGAGATAGAGAAGTGGAAGAAATAGATGCCGGCGGAAGATATGATCTGTTAATCGGAAGGGGCAATACGGCTGCGATTTTGAAGAAAAAATATCCAGATAAGTCTATTTTAGAAATTCCTATTACCGGGTACGATATCATGCGCAGTATTTTAGCAGCAAAGTCCCGTTTCGAGTCAAAACGGATTGCTATTATTGTTTCTTCTGCATATAATCATGACGAGAATGTATTAAGTATGGTGTTCGGTTCTCGCATTACAGTGCGGAAGGTATCGGATTACAGCAGGACAGCAGACTTAGTTGACGGATTGATACAGGAAGGATACGATACAGTAATAGGAGGCTATTCGGTAGAGTCGGCTGCAAAAGAGAAAAATATCCATGCGCTGACCGTTGAGACAGGAGAAGAGGCTGTTACACAGATTTTAAATGATGCGGTTAATATGACAGAGGTCATACAGACAGAAAGAGAAAAAAAGACGCTTTATGAAACGATCACACAGTCGTCTAAGGAAGGAATCATATATGTAGGAAGGACGGGGCTGATCGAGCTGGTGAATCAAAAGATGCTGCAGCTTGGAGGAAACAGTAAGAGGATGGTAAACGGAGAAAAATTGTCAGAAATTTATCCCTTCTTTAGAGAAGGATGCGAGACAGTGCTACAGAAAGGAACAGCGCTTAACAACGAAATAGCAAGAACAGGCTCCAGTGTCTTTTCGGTAGATTATATGCCTGTGAGCGTGGGAAATAAGGTGATGGGCGTTGTGATCACCTGCCAGAATGTAAAGAAAATCCAGCAGATTGAATCACAGCTTAGAAAAAAATTGTCTGAAAAAGGACTGGTGGCCAATTATACGTTTGCTGATATTATTCGAAAGAGCGAATTGATGGAAAAAACGATTAAAAACGCAGAAAAATATGCACAGGTTTCTTCCAGCATTTTGATTGTTGGTGAGACGGGGACGGGAAAAGAGTTGATGGCGCAGAGTATCCATAACGCCAGCAATAGACATGACGGCCCGTTTGTAGCTGTAAACTGTGCGGCGCTGCCGGAAAATCTTTTGGAAAGTGAATTGTTTGGTTATGTGGACGGAGCGTTTACCGGAAGCAGAAAGGGCGGAAAGATTGGTTTTTTTGAACAGGCGCATACAGGGACATTATTTTTGGATGAAATTTCAGAGCTGCCTTTAAGTTTTCAAGGAAAATTTTTACGTGCCCTGCAGGAAAAACAGATACGTCGTATAGGCGACGACAAAGTGGTAAATGTAAATGTGCGTATTATTGCAGCGACAAACAGGAACCTGGCTCTCATGGTGAAAGAAAAGAAGTTTAGGCAGGATCTGCTGTACAGGTTAGATGTTTTGAAAATATATATTCCTCCCCTCAGAGAAAGAAAAGAAGATATTCTTCCATTATTTTATTCTTTTATACAAAAGTATAATAAAAAATTTGACAAGGAGATCCGCTTTTGTACGAAGGAGGCAAAACATTTGTTGGAGAGTTATGCGTTTGAAGGAAATATTAGAGAATTGAGGAATCTGGCGGAAAGAATCGCCGTAATCTGTGAAGAAGAACAGATTACAGAGTATATGGTAAAGACAGCATTATATCCGGAGGATATATTTGCTGTGCAGGAACATCTCAGTCAGAAGGAAAAAGTAGATCCATATATACAAAAAGAAATGTCAGAACAGGAAAAAATTGCACAGGCATTGCATATCAGCGGCGGAAAGAAGAAAGATGCGGCTGCTTTATTGGGAATGGACAGAACAACGCTTTGGAGAAAAATGAAGTTTTATCATATGGAATAAAGAAGGACTTAAAGTCGGTTTGGAGGAAAGTGATGGATAAAAATCAAAATAGAATATTGCTAGGCTGTGTGGCGGATGATTTTACAGGAGCATCGGATGCGGCGAGCTTTTTGCAGGAGGCAGGAATGTGTACGCTTCTGACAAATGGAATCCCTGCAAAAGCAGAGATCCCTGCGGAAACAGAAGCAATCGTAGTGGCGTTAAAATCTCGTACCCAAAAGACGGCGCAGGCAGTGCAAGATGTGCTTGAAGTCATAAAGTGGTTGGAAAAGAAAGGGGCGGAGCAGTTTTATTTTAAATATTGTTCCACCTTTGATTCGACGAAGGAGGGGAATATAGGTCCTGTTACAGATGCTGTCTTAGAATATCTGAAAGCAGGATATACAATTTTGTGTCCGGCGCTTCCAGTGAACGGACGGACGGTAAAAAAGGGATGTCTCTATGTGCATGGAACACCTTTGCATGAAAGTTCCATGAAGGATCATCCGCTTACTCCTATGTGGGACAGCCGTATTAAATATTTGATGGAAGCCCAGGGAAGATATACTGCTTTCGAGCTTTATAAAGAGTCTATGGAAGATATTTATGCCAAGACATCCGGAGAGAAACATTTCTATGTAATTCCGGATTACGAGACAGAAGAAGACGGCAATACGATTGCGGCGGAATTTGGAGATTTGAAATTTCTTACAGGTGGTTCGGGACTTTTGAAACCTTTAGGAAAATATTTGCTGGATAAAAATAATAGAAAGCAGATGAAACGAGATAAAGAAAAGAAATACGATTTTACAAAAGCAGCGCTTTTTGCAGGCAGTTGTTCCGCGGCGACATTGGAGCAGATTGCTGATTATCAGATAAAAGGCGGAGTGTCTGTTCAGATTTCACCCTTAAAGCTGTTGGAGGGAACGCAGACAAAGGAAGACATTCTTAAGTTTATACGTACACACTCTGACAGAGACGTGCTGGTCTATTCTTCTGATACTGCTGATAAGGTGAGAGAAATACAGAAAGCTGGGAGGGAAAAAATCGCAGAGCTGATAGAAGATACCATAAGCGGTACAGCAAAAGAATTAGTGAGAGAAGGCTACAGCGGCATTATATCCGCAGGAGGAGAGACATCAGGAGCAATTATGAAAAAACTGGGATTTGATACATTTTTGATCGGAGACTCCGTTGCTCCAGGCGTGCCGGTCATGATGCCGCTCGATTGCCAAGAACTGAAACTTGTCTTGAAATCAGGTAACTTTGGACAGCCGGACTTTTTTACAAGAGCATTGAGAATACTGAAAGGGAAGGAAGAAAATGACTGAATTAGAGAAGAAGATAGAAGATGCCATATGGGTGGCGAAGGAATTATTTGAAAGGGGAAAAGCGACAGGGTCTTCTGCGAATTTAAGTTTTAAACATGACGGCTGCATTTATATTACAGGAAGCGGCACTTGCTTTGGGCGGCTGACGCCGGAGAGCTTTTCAAAAGTGGATGAAACCGGCGCATGGGAAGGGGAAAAGCCGAGCAAAGAACTGCCTTTGCATAAAATATATTATGAAAAATCAGAAAATATTAAAGCAGTCATCCATACGCATAGCTTTTATAGTGTCATGTATACATTTTTACAGCATAGCCAAACGAAGGATATTGTACCGGATCATACGCCTTACCTGAAAATGAAGGTAGGAACAATTGGGCTTGTGCCATATGCGGCTCCGGGAAGCGAGGAACTGTTTTCCTATTTTAAAAAGGCAGTGCCGTACAGTGATGCATTTCTCTTAGCGCAGCATGGTTCTGTAGTTGGGGGAAAAACAATCATGGATGCATTCTTTGGGATTGAAGAATTAGAAGAGAGTTGTAAAATAGCATGGACTCTGCGAGGAAATAAAATATTATAGGAACAATAAACAGACAGAAAAGGTAAACAGTACCCTAATATAAGATACAGAAAAAGAAATTGTGCTGAACTATTAGGGTACTGTTGAGTATGTTTGATTTTCATACCATGTTAATTGGTTCTCCGTTTAAAAAACTCTGTACATTGTTTATTGCTATATCCATCAAACGTTTTCTGCTTTCTTTTGCAGCCCATGCTATGTGAGGGGTAATAATACAATTCTCTGTTTGTAGAAGGGGATTATTTGCCAGTATTGGCTCTGTGGATACGACATCCACTGCAGCAGCATACACCTTTCCACTTTCGATTGCATGTGACAATGCCTGTTCATCTATAAGTGCACCTCGTGAGGTGTTTAAAAGAATAACTCCCTGTTTCATTTTTTTCAATGTAGATTCTCTTATTAAATTTTCTGTTTCCTTTGTTAATGGACAATGTAATGAGATGACATCTGAACACTTAAAAATAGTATCAAGATCTACATATTCTGCTATATCTTTTCCTTGCAGATTGGGATGTGCATCATGGGCATATACTTTCATACCAAATGCTTTCATTCGTTTCCCCACTGCTTGTCCAATTCTTCCGAAACCAATAATTCCGGCTGTTTTTCCAGCCAGTTCAATGAGTGGATAATCCCAAAAACACCAGTCTTTACATTGTTGCCACTTACCGCTTTTTACTGCTGCATTGTGATGACCGATATGATGACATATTTCAAGCAGCAATCCAATTGTATATTGTGCAACCGCATCCGTTCCATATGTAGGAACATTTGTCACCACAATACCTTTCTGATGGGCAGCTTCTACATCAATAACATTATATCCCGTTGCTAAAACACCTATATATTTTAATTTTTCACTATGCTCTATCACATAGTTTGAGATAGGTGTTTTATTAGTCAATACAATTTCAGCATCTTTCATTCTCTGTATAATTACCTCGTTATCATTTCCTGTCCGATCATATATTTCCAACTCTCCTATACATTCAAGCTCGCTCCATGAAAGATCCCCCGGATTTTCTGTATATCCATCCAAAATAACTATTTTCATAAGCCATATCCTCCAATCACTAATATTAAAAACTAGTAAAAAGTACTTCGAAGCGGATTCAACCATCCGCTTCGAAATATAAAATTTTTAAAATTTATCATAGTCTTTTTTATTTTCAAGGTGTTCTAACAATTCTTTTGCCTCTTTTACACTATATTTTTCATGTATGAGATATCTAAGTACAATGACAAGAGCTGTAACATCTTTATAATCCCAAATAAAGCGACCCATTGTAACACCTCCGACCCCACAATCCATAGCATCTCTTATCATATTAAGATAATCATCTAATGTATGACAAGCATCACCGCCTTGAATAACGACTCTAAACGATGACGGTACACAAGATATTGCCTTTGCCATAGAATCAGGATCACCTGTATAAGTTGTTTTTACAATATCCATGCCTAACTCACAAGCGCTTCTAACACAATATGCGATATTTTCCCAAGCTGTTCTCTCTTGCAATGGTACATTTTCACCTTTTGGATAAACATGTCCGATCAAAGGCATTCCTTTTCGCATACATTCCTCTGATATTTTTCCGATTTCTTCAAATTGTTTTCCCTGAAAATCTCCCATAGTGATCGCGCCAACGGATACTCCATCCGCTCCCATTCTAATGGCCTCATCTACAGTGCCAAATACCACATCTCTGGTTAGATTGGCTGGAGCCGGATTAGATATTTTCATTAATATGGACGCCTCTCCGACATGTTTCCACATACAATGTTCTGCGATTCCTTTTGTCATTGTAAGCGCATCTGGTTTTCCGCGTAATATCTTATCTATTGCGCTCTGAATATCTTGGATTCCTGTCATATTAGCAATCCCTCGTGATATTGCATGATCGACTGTAATAGCCATCATTTTATTACTTTTGGGATTCACCAATCTACTCATACGCACTTCTTTTCCAAGCATTGCCATCTTTTTTCCTCCTAACTTTATCATCTATTATGTTAACGGCATTAATGTAGCTCCGATTAAGCAAAGAATAAATGCCATTCCATTTAAAGTAACTGTATTTAATGTATATGTTTTAAATCCGCCAGTAACACTTGCCCCTGACATATTAGTTACAACCCAAAAACCGGAATCGTTTACATGTCCTATAAAATTACCTCCTGCCAATGCGGCAATCGCTATATACACGGGATGACATCCAGCTGATCCGGCTACAGATGCCATAATTGTCATCGCGGTAATTGAAGCGACTGTTCCTGACCCTTGAGCCACTCTGAACAAAACGCCAATTAAGAATGTTACACACAAAATTAAAATGGTTGATGTTTCCCCTTCTGTTAAGCCGGAGACAAGTACTTCTCCTATATTTGTTGCTTGGATAACAGATCCAAATGCTCCGCCGGCACCGGTAATAAGAAGAACAACGCCGGCTTGTTTCAATGACTTGCTTACAGAATCTCCAATGGAAGATAAGCCCATTCTCTTAACAAGAATTAAATAAGCAGCTAATAGTCCCACCAAAATAGCAATAGTCTTTTGCGCAAAGAAGGATACTAAAGCCGGTGCCTCATTTCCGGTTACAACTGGCCAAAAAGATCCAATTAAAATACATATTACGGGAAGAATAATTGGAATAAAGGCACTCCATGGTGAAGGCAGATTTTTGTCATCATTATTTGTTACCGTTATTTCTAACATACCCGTTTCATCTTTTTCGACATTCCAAAATTTGGGACGGTCCAGCAGTTTAAACCAGATAAACATTGCTACCATAGCAGAAAGAAGTCCTACGAGCATTCCCACAACTATAATATAAGATAAATCAAATCCCAAAATGCTTGCCGACGCCAAAGGGTTAGGAGTTGGCGGCACAAATGTTTGTGAACTTACTCCGCCTATCGCGATAGCTCCTGCGAAATAAGGCAATGGTTTTTTGGTTTTTTTGGCAACCGCTATTCCTAATGGGATTAAAATAACAAATGTTACATCAAAAAAGACTGGAATTGAAAGTAAAAATGCTGTAATACCTAAAGCCCAGGGTGCTTTCTTTCCTGGAAAGATTTTTAATATAAACCTTGCCAAAGATTCTGCAGCTCCGGAATCTTCTAATATTTGACCCATCATAATTCCAAATCCTATTGGAAAACCAATTCCTGTCATAAGGTTTCCAAAACCACTATTAATTGACTCTACAGTACCAACTAATCCCAGTTTACATGATAATCCCATATAAAGACTTGCAATAACCATGGAAATAGTCGGATTTACTTTAAATTTCAATATTAATATTAAAATGATCGCAATCGATACAATTAAATTAATGGTTAAAAATCCAGCACTCATTATACATACCTCCTCATGTTGTATTAACACACAATCAAGAAAGTATCATAAATCATCTGTTCACTCATTTTATATGTTTCATATTAAAATAAAATTTGACAAATATTTACATTCATTTTATTATGATAGAGTGCGGCTAGAGATTTTATGATTCACTTTCTTTAGTCCCTCATATATATCCTGATATTCAGATGCTCTTACCCCATATTCATTTAGCATCTGTTTATCAGGATAAAAAATTCTTTTTACATGTATCATATTACTTATTGCTTCTTTAAAATCTTTATAATATCCCTTTGCTACCGCTCCTATTATAGCTGCACCTAGCGATGCTGTCTCATCTGTTTGCAGTGTGACGATTTTTTTGTTAAATATATTAGCCTTTATTTGCACCCATTTGGCGGTTTTAGCTCCTCCACCTATCATTCGAATCTCGTTTATTGGGCAATCCGTTGATTTTTCTATGACTGCTAAATTCATTTTCATTTCATATGCCAAGGATTCTAAGACAGCTCGTGTAATATCTTGCTTCGTGTGTCCTACTCTCAAGCCTATAATTGCTCCTAATGATTTTGGATCATTATATGGTGTACCAGCTCCTTCTAAATGCGGAAGGACATAAATATCCGATGGAGTGTCTGTAGATTCTTCTATCATTTGTGTATATACATCTTTTCCATCTGCTGCACTTTTGCAATATAAAGTATTCTTATACCATTTTAAGAACAATCCGCCATTAATATTCATTCCCATCGTAATATAATTCGTATTATCTACATGACGATAGCAAGACAAACCATTCTTTTGCATTTCATGTTTCAATGTGACTTGAGGGAGAACTGTTACCATTGCATCAACCGTTCCGCATGCATCCATTAACATGCCTGGTTTTACAACTCCACTTCCAAGTGCTCCACATGCTTGATCATGCCCTCCAATCACAACTTCACAACGAGTGTCCAAACCACATAATTCTCTAACTTCTCTTGTCAGACTTCCTACAATAGTTATTGATGATACGGGGGTTGATAACTTGCTCTCACTAATATCGGCTGCGTCTAATACTGTTTTATTCCATTCAGGTTTCTCTACAGACAGCATCATGGTTCTGCCAGCCATTGAATAATCAATGTACGGACCTTCACCGGTTAACTTAAATGCGATATAATCTTGTACACAACAAAATTTCCATGCTCGATTATAGATATCAGGTTCATTTTGTTTGTGCCACATTATCTTATTAACTGTGTAAATTGAGCTAAAAGCATTTCCTGTTTGTTTATACAATTCGTTTTCCTCAAAATGCTCTTTCCAAAACATATATTGAGGTACAGTACGATTGTCCATTGTCACTATAATATTGTACAATGGTCGTCCTTCCTTATCGATAGGAAGCACAGCTTGTGCCTGCGATGAAATTGTAATGGTTTCCACTGACGCTTTTGAATCGTGAATCGCTTTCTTTATTGCGGCAAGCACTTTATCTGCATAATCATAAGGATTAAGTTCTGCCCATCCCGTTTTAGGTGTTATTAATTCACATTCATAACGTGCGCATGAAAGAAGAGTTCCCTGTTCATCATAAACTGCCGCCTTTATGCTTGAAGTTCCTAAATCAATTCCACAAAACATATCTATCACCCTCTTTCTACTTTTATAATAAAATTTTGTTATTTCACCTCCTATATTTTTGTTGAGTCAAGAGCTTTTCTCGTTTTTACGATGTTGTTATAAGCTTCATCGTATTTTTTAAATGCAACACCTACATATAACATATCAACAATAGCTAATTCGGCAATTCGTGATGAGAGTGCATCACTATTAAATGCAGTTTCGCTTGATGATGTATAAAGCACGATGTCTGCTTTTTTCACTATTGGAGATTTTCCATAATTCGTAATTGCAATAGTTTTAGCGCCTGCCTGTCGGGCAATATCCAATGCTGTCAAAATATCTTTAGAGGCACCTGAATGGGATATCGCGATCACGACTGATCTTTTATTCAGCACTGATGCCGCCATTGCCTGAAGATTGCTATCAGTAAAAGCCAAAGCTAAATAGCCTATTTTAATAAACTTATGCTGACAATCTAATGCAATGCTTCCAGATCCTCCTATACCAAAAAAAAGCAATTGTTCACTTTCTCGGATCATATTGATGGCACATTCTATCGCATCTTGATCTAAAATCTCATGTGTTGCCTTTAATGACTGAATATCAGACTCTATAATTTTATCTACTATAGCAGAAATAGTATCTGTTTTTGCCAGTCTGCTGTAAATTTGCTGCTCAGGTTCGATCGTTTCCTGCGCAATGCTGATTTTCATTGCCTGATATCCCTTGTACCCCAATTTTTGAGCAAATCTTACAATTGATACTTTGCTAACACCACAAGTTTCTGCCGCTTCATCAATAGACATATGGATAATCTCTTTTTTGTTTTTTTCAATAAACTCGTAAATCTTTTTTTCATTCTCCTTTGTGATACTAGAAAGCACTCCACGAATTCTAACTTGGTAACTTGCATTTATTTGGGTCATCGCTCTTCCTCCTTTAACCAGATTATACATGATTTGAAATATATTTTCAATATATTTTTTAAATAATGAAATTTTTATTCAAACCTGCATGCTATATTTACTGTCTGTAAAATTTTATGAGTACATAATATTAATTGTTATAACAAATTTTTAAATGAAGCAAGTGGATGTTGTGAAAATAGAAAGCAGGCAGAAATGTTGCAACAAATACAACGAAATGCAGCAATTGTGCAGCACAACAGGAGATACTTTTAAAATCAAGTTTTAAACAGCTGGTAAAAAGTGCATAAACAGAAGGTTTTACTGATACACAGCAGAGAGTTCCGGAAAAAATAAATTGGCATGAAGTTTGCTTATACATTATATAACAAAACATATGCTGCGCGGCTGTGAAAATATAGTAGGACGAAAGAGAGGTAAAGGATATGAAGATATGTGCGACAATGAAGAAATTTCCAGGAGGGATGATGGTAATTCCATTGTTGATCGGATGTCTGGTTAATACATTTATTCCGCAGTGTCTGGAGATCGGAGGATTTACGACGGCATTATTTAAGAGTGGACAAGCGACGCTGGTAGGGCTGTTTATCTTCTGCAGCGGGGCTACAATCAATGTGAGACAGGTAGGAATGCCGCTTTATAAAGGTGTGGTACTGACTGCTCTGAAGCTGGCCATTGGCGTGCTTATAGGGTATTTGTTGAATATGGCATTTGGGCCGGCGGGAATACTGGGGCTGACGCCATTTGCAGCAATTTCGGCGATCACGAACTCGAATGGAGCAATCTATACTGCATTGGCAAAGGAATTTGGTGATGACACAGATATGGGAGCGATCGCGGTATTGTCTTTGAATGACGGACCATTTCTTACTATGATTGCATTAGGGACCACAGGGCTTGCGTCCATTCCTGTTATCGACATTGTAGCGGCCATCATACCGCTTATCATAGGGATGATACTTGGAAATCTAGATTCGGATTTCAGAGAACTTCTTTCCAAAGGTTTAAATATGATACTTCCAGTTAATGGTTTTGTATTCGGAGCAAATATGAGCTTGATCACGATTGCCAAGGCAGGGGTACCGGGAATTATTCTAGGGATTATTACAGTTCTTTCAACGGGAGTACTCACGTATTTTATTTACAGCGCCATCAGAAGAAAACCTGACCCTATGGGAATGGCAATTGGAACAGTAGGCGGTAATGCAGTTGCGACACCTGCTGCTGTAGCTGCGGTAGATACGAGCCTTGAACCATATGCGGCATCCGCCACAGCACAGATAGCGGCATCTGTCGTTATTACAGCCATTCTGACTCCTTTGCTGACTGGTTTCGTAGCAAGGCGAAGCCAGAAAAAATTACAAAAGAAGGCAGAACAAAAGAACGAGTAAGTGTAAATCATATACGGATTAAAATAACGTTACATGAGGAAGAAGGAGGATGAAGATGGAACAGTATATAGTAAAAGCAAAGAATATAATAGCAGGACGTAAGCTACAAGTACTTCAAAATGCGGCCGTAGAAGTGAAAGATGGAAAGATCGAAGAAATTTATGAGTCGGAGACACAGATACCGGAAGAACTCAAAGACAAAGTGACGGATTTGGGAGACGTTACCTTGATGCCGGGGATGATCGACTGCCACAACCATCTTGCTCTTGATACTCGTTTAGAAAATCATCTCATAAAAATGAATGACTGCGAATGTGAACAGACGATCCGGGCATTGAAGACCATGAAAGACGATCTGGAGGCGGGTGTGACAACGTCCAGATGTATGGGAGACAGATACTATATAGATGTCACCTGCAAAAAAGCGCAGCAGGATGGAAGAATAGCAGGGCCGAAACTGGTCGTAAGCGGAATCGGAATGCGGGCGTCACACGGACACGGGTATGTGGGAATGCCTTTTGACGGACCAGAACAGTTCAGAAAGCAGGCAAGAGAAAATATTGCACATGGAGTCGATTTTTTGAAAGTTTTTACGACCAAGGTTATCAATGCGACGCCGTTTATTTATCATTTTATGAGTCCGGAAGAACTTAAAGCGGTTGTACAGGAGGCAAAGAGTGTAGGAATTACGACTGCCTGTCACTGTTCAGGAGGGCAGGGGCTGGAAGATTGTCTGGAAGCAGGTATTGACTGTCTGGAACATGTGTATTATATCACGCCCGAGCAGGTAGAAAGAGTAAAAAAAGCAGACAAATGGGTGGTATATACGCCAAGCTATGCTTTAAATGATACCTTATTGTTTAAGTTTTCGCCTCAGGGTAGAGAAGGAAGTCTGAAAGAAAAAGAAATTATCTGTCGCTGTCTTGAGGGAGCTATTTCGGGTGGATTAAAGTTTGGGATTGGAACAGACGGAATTCATACAGGTCTTCCCCAAGAAGCAGAATATATTGCTTCTTTAGGCGCATCGAATGAGCAGGTTCTTGCCGGTATTACAGTGAATGCAGCAAAGCTGTGCGGTGTGGATGATAAGACAGGGGCGATTGAAAAAGGTCTAGCAGCAGATTTTGTGGTACTTGCAGGAAATCCACTGAAGGATATAAGTGCATTAAAACAGGTAAGATCTGTATACCAGGATGGGAAGAAGATACGGTAGAAAAAAGATATTTAAAATGTAAGATTTTGGAGAAATGGCGTTTGCTCTTTATAAAGGAGTGAACGCCATTTTTTGTGAGATATACTGTTTTGTCTTGATGACAATTTTAAATTAAATTCAATACAGCTTTTTTCTGTGTCTTAGTATTAGGGTACAGCTTACCTCTTTCTTAACTGATAATAGAAAAATTAGTCTTCTCTTTCAATATTGAGTTCAGTTCGAAAGGCTCTGATTGATAATTTGTTGGAAAGATAAAACAAAAATGTTAATATTACAGCAATAACAGCATAAATAAACTATGCGGCACGATAACTGCCGGTTATATCGAAAATTCCAGCGCAAAGAGGAATTCCGAAAGAACTTCCGAGGAATAGGATAGTTGTGAATAAGCTGACATTTGCAGCATAATCAATTCTGCCAAATATGCGCTGTGTTGTAAATGTTGGCAGGATTACAAGTTCAGCAGTTACGATACCAAATAATACGCTTGGAACAAAAGCACTTATATCCCCGAGGCATAATGCGAGTGAAACGAAAGCTACAGCACATATAACACCACATACGATAATGGATTTAGAACTTCCAAGGCGATCAAAGACATTTCCAAGCATAATTTTGGCTACGAGTCCAATGATCATAACAAGGGAGTATAAAGCAGCAGCTTTCTCGGCAGAGATCCCTTCAGAAGTCCAATATGTTACAAGTTGCTGAGATGTACCAGATACAATTAATCCAATCAAAAAGATACCAACTGTATAGAGCCAAAACCAGGATTTTTTCATGGCATCTCTGCGCATAAAACCGGTAGGTTGTATCTCAGCCTCTGTCTTACCAGCAGTGCCATAAGGTTTTTGTCCAATGTCTTCTGGTTTTAGACGAATTAAAAGTATTGTAATACATACGATGACTATGATAGATATAGCAAGAATACGATAACTTGCGCGCCATCCAAATTCAATAATCAACTTCGATACAATAGGAGAAAGCAGGGAAGTGATTAAGCTGGACCCGGTATAGGCGATTCCGGTCATAGTTCCACGTTTGTCATAAAACCAGTTAGAAAGTAATAAATTCATTGGAATTGTTCCAAATAATCCAGAAGAGGCACCGGCAAGAATTCCGCCAATATAGAAAAACCATACATTAGGAGCCGATGAATAGATTAAATGTGCACAAGCTTAAACCAATGACAGAAGAGGATATCAGAGAGATATTGAACAATTGTTGCAAATAGAAGAAAGAGTCGGAATCTAGTGTCTGTTTCACATACGTCTGGAATTTTACAAGATAAAAAGTGGGGTATTGCTGTAGATTTGAGCAATACCCCATTCTATACAGGGAAAAGAAGGAATAAAATGAGAGATAAAATAAGAATGGTAGGATGAGATTTAGATGGTACACTGTTGAACGGCGAAAAGAAGCTGACATCTTATACACGGAAGATTTTGGATAGAGCAATAGCAAAAGGAACGGAGATAGTGATTGTAACGGGACGAAATTGGGAAGAGGTACCGGAAGATATTAAAAATTTTTCGGGAATACATTATATGATCACTGCGAATGGTGCCAGAATTACAGAAGTAGAGACAAATAAAATATTGGGGAACATTTACTGTCCTATAAGAAAGCAAAAAAAGCATTGGAAATGGTCCAAAAATACCAGTCTATACAGGATCTATATTATAAGGGGGAAGGTTATGTTTCGGAAAAACAATATTGGGAAATCGAAGAATATTATCAGGACCCGAAAATATGTCAGTATCTGCGCGCGACAAGAAAACGGGTACCGGATTTAATTGCCTTTTTGGAAGAAAAAAGATGTGAACTCGATAAAGTGGAAATTTTATTTAAGAGAAAAGAAGAAAAAGAACAAGCATGGCAGGAACTGAAGACTATAAAAGGAATTCGTCTTCTTAGCCTGCCGCAATTTAATAATATAGAAGTCAATGATATGGAGAATGCAGTCAAAGAAGTAAAAGCTGCCTCAGATTATGTTACAGATAGTAATGAAGAAGAAGGGGCGGCTAAAGCAATAGAAAAATTTGTTCTGTAATATACTTGCAATCCCTTTCAAATAGGGTATAATAGCAATATAGGCGTAGTGGCAGAAAGTGTTTGCCTTGTACAGCGCCGAGTAAAACCCAATGAAAATATGAAAGGAGTTTAAGAAATGAAAGTACAAAATATTACAGACATAGACGCGTTCTTTAAGGTAGTAGATTCTTGCAAGGGAAGAGTAGAGTTGGTAACAGGAGAGGGAGACAGACTGAATCTGAAGTCCAAACTTTCCCAGTATGTATCTATGGCGAATATCTTTTCTAATGGTGAGATTCCGGAACTGGAAATAATCGCATATGAAAAAGAAGATACAGATAAATTGATCAATTTTATGTTAAACGGCGGACAATAGAAGTACGCGTTAACAGGAAAAGGCTGGTTCGGTTTTTGAAGCAGGTATGTTATAAGGGCAGTTCCCCGACGGGACCGCCCTTTTTGTATCGTAGGATCTAAACGGGGAAAAGGAGTTTGCTTTTTCGTACTCCCGGATGATCTGAGTCAGGAAGAATGGCAAGGGGTGAAACATGAATTTTACACATTTACATGTCCATACAGAGTATAGTCTGCTGGATGGTTCTAATAAGATAAAAGAATATGTAGCCAGAGTCAAAGAGTTGGGGATGGACAGCGCTGCGATTACAGATCATGGTGTGATGTACGGTGTGATCGATTTTTACAGAGAAGCGAAAAAGCAAGGCATTAATCCCATACTTGGGTGCGAAGTCTATGTGGCGCCGGGTTCCAGGTTTGACAGAGAAATTTCCGGTGGAGAGGACAGATATTATCATCTGGTACTATTGGCGGAAAATAATACGGGATATGCAAACTTGATGAAGATTGTTTCGAAAGGCTTTGTGGAGGGATATTATTATAAGCCCCGTGTAGATAAACATCTGCTGCGCGAATACAGCGAGGGGATCATTGCCTTAAGTGCCTGCCTGGCGGGGGAAGTACAGCGCTATCTGACTAAGGGGCTGTATGAAGAAGCCAAAAAAGCGGCGTTTGAATACAAGGAAATTTTCGGAGAGGGAAATTATTTCCTAGAACTGCAGGATCATGGAATACCGGAGCAGAAAATGGTAAACCAGCGTCTGCTGAAAATGTCAGAAGAGCTGGGGATCGAATTGGTAGCGACAAATGATGTCCACTATACCTATGCGGACGATGCACAATCCCATGATATCCTTCTGTGCATACAGACGGGGAAGAAGCTGGCTGATGAGAACCGGATGCGCTACGAAGGCGGACAATATTATGTGAAATCTCCGGAAGAGATGCGTGCCTTGTTTCCCTATGCCGTACAGGCGTTGGAAAATACGCAGAAGATTGCAGACAGGTGCCATGTGACGATCGAGTTCGGAGTGACAAAACTCCCCAAATATGATGTGCCGGATGGATACACGTCCTGGGAATATTTGCAGAAACTTTGTTATGAAGGGCTGGAAAAGCATTATGCGGATCCTTCAGAGGCATTGAAAGAGCGTCTGCAGTATGAGTTGACTACCATAAAAAATATGGGGTATGTTGATTATTTTCTGATCGTGTGGGATTTTATCAAATATGCTAAAGATCATGGCATCGCGGTGGGACCTGGCAGGGGAAGCGCGGCAGGAAGTATTGTGTCTTACTGTCTGGAGATCACGACGATCGATCCGATCAAATATCAGCTCTTGTTTGAACGTTTTTTAAATCCGGAGCGGGTATCCATGCCGGATATAGACGTGGATTTTTGTTACGAGCGCAGACAGGAAGTCATTGACTATGTGGTGCGAAAATATGGCAAAGACCGGGTCGTTCAGATCGTTACATTCGGTACTCTTGCCGCACGGGGCGTGATCCGTGACGTAGGCAGAGTGATGGATCTTCCGTATGCGTTTGTAGACACGATAGCCAAAATGATCCCTACAGAATTGAATATCACGATTGACAAGGCACTGCGGGGAAATCCGGAATTAAAAAGAACATACGAGAGTGATGAACAAGTCAAATATCTGATCGATATGGCAAAACGTCTGGAAGGACTTCCTAGGCACAGTTCCATGCATGCGGCAGGCGTTGTGATCTGTCAGAAGGATGCGGATGAATATGTGCCTCTTTCCCGTGCTTCAGACGGAACGATCACGACGCAGTTTACGATGACAACGCTGGAAGAACTGGGACTTCTCAAGATGGATTTCTTAGGGCTTAGAACGCTTACAGTTATCCAGAATGCAGTGCAGATGGCGAGGGCGAAGACGCCCGATCTGGATATGACGAAAATCGATTACAATGACGCAGATGTATTAGAGTATATCGGAACAGGCAAGACAGATGGGATCTTCCAGCTGGAAAGCGGGGGGATGAAAGGGTTTATGAAAGAATTAAAGCCCCATAGCCTGGAAGATATCATTGCCGGGATTTCTTTGTACCGCCCGGGACCTATGGACTTTATCCCACAGTATATCAAGGGGAAAAACGACGCGTCGTCGATCACTTATGATTGTCCGCAGTTGGAGCCAATCCTGGAACCTACCTATGGCTGCATCGTATATCAGGAACAGGTCATGCAGATCGTGCGGGATCTGGCTGGTTATACATTGGGAAGAAGTGATCTTCTCCGTCGTGCGATGTCAAAGAAAAAAGGGGACGTGATGCAGAAAGAACGCCAGATCTTCGTACATGGTGATGAAGAGACGAACGTGCCGGGCTGTATCAAAAATGGGATAGATGAAAAGACGGCGAATAAGATTTATGACGAAATGATCGATTTCGCGAAATATGCTTTTAATAAATCTCATGCTGCCGCGTATGCGGTTGTAGCATATCAGACGGCATATTTGAAATATTATTATCCGGTGGAATTTATGGCGGCTCTTATGACATCGGTGATTGAAAATCCTTCTAAAGTGGCAGAATATATTTATGCATGCCGGCAAATGAATATCCAGATACTTCCGCCGGATATCAACCAGGGAATTGCGCGTTTTTCCGTGGACGGAGGAAATATCCGATATGGGCTGGCGGCGATCAAAAGTATCGGAAAACCGGTGATCGAACTGATAGAGCAAGAAAGAAAAGAGTTTGGATCTTTTAAAAATCTGGAAAACTTTATCAGCCGTATGTCGATAAAAGAGACATTGAATAAGAAGGTCATTGAAAACTTTATTAAGTCTGGGGCTTTAGATTGCCTCGGAGGAACGAGAAAGCAGTTCATGAGTATCTATATACAGATCATGGAGCACGTCAGTCAGGAGAAAAAGTATGCTATGACAGGCCAGATGACTCTGTTTGATCTAGTAGATGAGGAGCAGAAGAGTGAATTTGAGATCAAACTGCCGGATGTAGGAGAGTATACAAAGGAAAATCTGCTCGCCTTTGAAAAAGAAGTGCTCGGAATCTATATCAGCGGTCACCCATTGGAAGAGTATGAAGAAAAGTGGAAAAAAGTAATTTCTGCAACCACATTGGATTTTCAGCCGGATGAGGAGACTGGAAGGACAAAAGTACACGATGGGGAGAAGGAGATCATTGGAGGGATGATCACAGACAAAACAGTGAAACATACGAAGACAAACCAGATGATGGCATTCGTCACGGTAGAAGATCTGCTGGGGACGGTAGAAGTCGTAGTTTTTCCTCGTGATTATGAGAAAAATAGAGAATATCTGGAAATAGATAATAAGGTCTTTATACGCGGGAGAGTGTCAGAGGAGGACGAGCGTGCCAGTAAGTTGATCTGTGAGAAAGTGATCCCTTTTGAAAAAACAAAGAAGGAACTCTGGATCCAGTTCCCCGACAAAGCGTCTTATCTGGAAAATGAACAGATCGTCTACGGATATCTGGCTGATACAGAAGGAGAAGATGAAGTGGTGATCTATTGTGCGAAAGAGCGTGCTGTGAAACGTCTGCCTAAAAATCGTAACATTCAGATCAGTCAGGAAATCTTAGGGAGACTGATGAACCATTATGGCGAAAACAGAATAAAAGTGGTAGAAAAAGCTATTGAAAACCATTTCTAAATGGGGTAGAATATTACCCAAAGTGTTAAAAAATAATCAATGAAGCCAATGTATATAGACAAAGGCTGCTTTTAAAGCAAAAAAATGGGTTTAGGTTATTATTTTGGGAAAGGTGGAATTGAAACATGGCAGAGACAAAAGAAAACAAAACAGCAGCGGATAAGGCAAGAATGTTGGATGAGATCGAAGACAGGATCCGTACCATCGGCGTATTGACAAGTGGGGGAGATGCGCCGGGGATGAATGCAGCTATCCGCGCGGTAGTCAGAACAGCGTTGGCAAGAGGTCTCAAGGTACGTGGTATCCGCAGAGGCTATCATGGGCTTTTAAAAGAAGAAATCATCGATCTGTCTGCCCGTGATGTTTCCGATACGATCCAGCGAGGAGGAACGATCCTGCAGACAGCCAGATGTCAGTCTATGAGAACAGAAGAAGGGCAGCAGAAAGCCGCGGCAATCTGTAAAAAATACGGGATTGGCGGATTAGTCGTTATTGGAGGTGACGGCTCTTTCGCAGGTGCGCAGAAGCTGGCAAATCTTGGGGTAAATACGATCGGGATCCCGGGGACGATTGATCTGGATATCGCATGTACAGATTATACGATCGGCTTTGATACAGCTGTTAATACGGCGATGGAAGCCATTGATAAAGTGCGTGATACATCCACTTCTCACGAGAGATGCAGTATCATTGAAGTTATGGGAAGAGATGCGGGATACCTTGCATTGTGGTGTGGGATCGCAAACGGTGCAGAGAGGATCCTTATGCCGGAAGAGAAAGATTTTAATGAAGAAGAATTGATCGCTGATATTATGGAAAATAAAAAACGCGGCAAAAAGAATTATATCATCATCAATGCAGAAGGCATTGGAGATTCTATTAATATGGCAAAAAGGATTGAGGATGCAACCGGGATCGAGACGAGAGCAACGATCCTCGGACACATGCAGCGCGGCGGAAGCCCTACATGTAAAGACCGAGTGTACGCGTCTACAATGGGCGCCATGGCGGTGGATCTTCTGTGCCAGGGAAAGAGCAACCGTGTGGTAGGCTACAGAAATGGACAATTCGTGGATTTTGATATGGAAGAGGCGCTGGCCATGAAAAAGAATATTCCAGAATATCAGTATGAGATTTCAAAAGTATTGGCAATCTAGGAGAGAAAAATAAAGTGAAGGTGACAGGAAAGAAGGCGGCGCCGATCGGTGTATTTGATTCCGGAGTCGGCGGCCTGACGGTAATGCGGGAAATCTCCCGTCAGCTGCCCAGTGAGAATATTATATATTTTGGAGATACGGCGCGTGTGCCTTATGGGAGCAAATCCCAAAATAATGTGATCCGTTTTTCAGAACAAATCATCCGTTTCTTAAAGGCGAAACAAGTAAAAGCCATCGTGATCGCCTGCAATACAGCTAGTGCGCTTGCGTTGGAAACAGTGCAGAAAGAGTTTGATATTCCCATTATGGGGGTGGTGATCCCAGGAGCTCGCGCGGCAGTTGAAGCGACACAGAACCGGAAGGTAGGCGTTGTAGGGACAGATGCGACGGTGCAGAGCCGGATGTATACGAGGATCATCCACGAGATGGCGCCGGATATTACGGTATTAGAAAAAGCATGTCCGCTATTTGTTCCGCTTGTGGAGGAAGGCTTTAAAGAACACGTTGTGACAGAAGAAGTTATAGAGTACTATCTGACTTCTATGCGAAATACGGAGATCGACGCCATGATCTTAGGGTGTACGCACTATCCGCTGCTTCGCTCTAAAATTCGCGCTTTTATGGGAGAGAAGATACAGATTGTAAATCCGGCCTATGAAACGGCTATGGATCTGAAAAAACTTTTGAAAGAGTCGGGATTGGAAAATGACGGAACGACAGAAGAATGCAGACATTATGAGTTTTATGTCAGCGACGCGGCAGAAAAGTTCCGAAAATTTGCCAATACGGTGATGCCGTTTGATGTCCCGACGACAAATGTAGTAAATATTGAGGAATATTAAGATATGACAAAAGATGTAATCGTAAGTATTTCTGGTCTTCATATGGATATGATGTCCACTGCGTTCAAAGACGAGGAAGATGCAATTGAAGTTGTAACTCCGGCAAATTATTACTGTAGGAACGGAAAACACTATATCCTCTATGATGAAGTGCTGGAAGGTATGGCGGGAACGATTAAAAATAAAATAAAAATCACCGGTACGGACAGCCTGGAGATTATGAAAACAGGCGTGTCCAACACGCATATGGTTTTTGAGAGAAATAAGAAAAACCTTACTTATTACCGTACTCCATATGGTCAGATGCTGGTGGGAGTCAATACCCGCGATATGGAAATTAAAGTGACAGATGAAAAAATAGATATATTCGTAGATTATGAGCTGGATGTCAATCATGAGCCAATGGCAGACTGCCGGATTAAAATGAATATCATGCCTAAAGAAAGTAAAGATTTCTCCGTGTTGAGTTAAGAGAGCACGGAGAAATCTTTTTTTCATAGGAAATTACTCTGTAATGTTTCTATGAGAGAAAAATGTTCTGCAAGGATCACGTTGCAGCGTAGAGGTATTGCATTAGTTGAAATGAAGAGGATATAATAGAAAAGATTTGTGATAAGTGTTTGTATATGGACACAAATACCATAGCGTATATAAAAAATTAGAAAAACAGCATGCCAGAAAGTGCGGTTTCTTCTGAAAAATAGATTCTTGTACAGAAGCCCTTTTGCATGTTAGAATATAAAAAAGATATTGCAAAAGTTTTCTTTCCTCCGGGGATTGGCGTATGATCTGCTGTCGGAAAGAAACGTGAGGGAGATTTCAGATGGCAAAAGGCTTTGTTTATATACTTACCAACCCTTGCCTTGATGGATGGGTTAAAATTGGCATGACAGAACGCAATGATATTGAGAGCAGGCTGCGCGAGCTGAACGCGCCGCCCAACATCCCTCTTTCGTATCGCTGCTATGCTGTCTATGAAGTGGAAGATCCACTGGAGGTAGAAAGAAGAATACATAGTATTATTGACAGAGTAGATGATTCTTTGCACGCAAGGGAGCATCTGGAAAACGGCAGAGTCAGGATACGTGAGTTTTTCAAGATCTCCCCGGAAACGGCCTATGGCATATTTAAGGATATAGCAAGTTTGCGTGGAGATACAGATAAGCTGCAATTATATACACCGACTTTAGAACAATCGCAGGAACAGGAAATAGCAGAGAGAAAGACAAAGCGCTCCAACAATTCATTTAAGCTGCTGAATATCGCTGTTGGGGAAGAAATTTTCTTTTTGTATGATGAACAGGTCGCGGCAAAGGTGGTAAATGACAGAAACCAGATCGAATATGAGGGCGCAAGGTATTCTGTTACCGCTCTGGCTCGTAAGCTGTTGATCGAGAAACATGGATGGTCTGAAAATTTACATGTCAATGGTTGGATGTATTTTATAAAAGACGGGATTTCTTTAAGCGATTTGCGTGATCGTATAGAGAATACAGAGTAAAATTCAGCGTGAAGCCGATATTTCAAATGAAAGATCAGCCTCACGCTGTTGCTTTTTCCTGACGGAAGTCAGTTTGCCATTTGCATTTTATCCTAAGAAGAAATCCAGGTATTATTCTCCTAAGAAATATCTGCCGTAGGCGTCAGCCGCTTTAATGGCAGCACATACGGAATCTGGAGTTACAGGGAAAGGCATATTGTGCAGGGTATCATTCTCGGCACATGCCGCTTCTGCGACTTGCATGAGCTTTTCGTCTGTGACTTCTGTGATACCTAATTCTTTTAATGTGACCGGAAGTCCCAGTTCGATGCACCAGTCGATGATGTCTTCCAATTCCTCAGCAGGGATATTTTCCAGGACAAGCTGTGTGATCGTGCCAAAGGCTACTTTTTCACCGTGATACATATGGTGACATTCCTCCAGCACAGTGAAACCGTTGTGGATCGCATGAGCTCCGGCAAGACCGCCGCTCTCAAAACCAATGCCGCTTAATAGTGTGTTGGCTTCGATGACTTTTTCTACTGCGGGAGTTAAAGCGCCGGTTTCCAGTGCGAGTTTTGCCTTTATGCCTTCTTCCATGAGCGTGTCAAAACAAAGCTTTGCCAATGCGATCGCGGCGGAAGTGATCTGCCCACCGGCACATGTTGTAGCGCTGCTTGCCTGACAAGCCCTTGCCTCAAAGTAGGTTGCGAGTGCGTCTCCCATGCCGGATACTGTCAGTCGGACAGGAGATTTTGCAATGATGTCGGTATCCATAAGCACCATATTTGGATTCGCCGGAAGGAAGAGATATTCTTCAAATACACCGTCATCTGTATAGATCACAGAAAGCGCGCTGCAAGGTGCATCTGTAGAAGCGATCGTAGGACAGATCAGCACAGGCAGGGATTTATAATAGGCGACAGCTTTGGCTGTGTCCAGAATTTTCCCTCCACCGATACCAATGACCATATCACAGTTTTCTTTTTCAACAATAGCTGTTAGTCGGTTGATCTCATTTTTACTGCACTCTCCGTTGAAATAGTCAAATACGATCTGTGCGCTGCTGTCTTTAAAACCTGCCTCTACTGTGCCGCCGCATCTTTTGTATCCGGAAGCAGTGATGAGGATCAATGCCTTTTTGCCGTATTTTTCAGCGTATGCTCCCAGTTTTTTCAGTTCTCCTGCACCCTGCACATATTTGCTGGGGCTGATTAAAATATTTGCCATAACAGGCCCTCCTTTGTGGACAAAATAAGCTTTCTGAGAAAAGGATCGAGATTGCTTATATTGTCATTTTTATAACAATGATTTTATTTTAATCCCCGCTTGCTCTGCTGTCAAGCGGCAGTGAATTGCTATGCAGGATAAATCTGCATAGTAAGCGGGTCTGCAGCAAAATCAGAAGCTGAACGTGTAGGACAACATGTAGGATAAAGAGAAAAATGATATACACAAAAAAGAAAAATAGTTTATAATAAGAACAGGATTTTATCCATACAGGAGAGAAGGAAATAAGATGTTGATTGCTGATCTGCATATACATTCCAGATATTCCCGTGCTACCAGCAGGGAGTGTACGCCGGAACACTTGGAACTATGGGCAAGGAAAAAGGGGATACAGATTGTCGGAAGCGGCGACTTTACACATCCGGCATGGCGGGAAGAATTAAAAGAGAAGTTAAAACCTGCGGAAGATGGAATGTATGTATTAAAAAAGGAGTACCGGCTTCTGGATGACGCAGCGACAGACGCCTTTGAGCCGCGGTTTGTGATCACTGGAGAGATCAGTTCGATCTATAAAAAGAACGGGCGTGTGCGCAAGGTACATAGTCTGCTTATACTGCCGGGATTGGAGGCGGCGGAAAAAATAGCGGAAAAGTTGGAGGAGATTGGAAATATCCATTCTGACGGCAGACCCATACTGGGTGTAGACTGCCGAGATTTATTGGAAATTGTCTTGGAGATCTGTCCCAATGCGATGTATGTTCCAGCTCACATATGGACACCGCATTTTTCATTGTTCGGAGCATTTTCCGGGTTTGATACAGTGGAGGAATGCTTTGAAGATTTGTCTGCCCATATCCATGCGATGGAGACCGGTCTGTCCTCTGATCCGCCGATGAACTGGAGGATTTCCGCATTAGACGGGTATCAGCTCCTTTCGAATTCGGACGCGCATTCTCCCGCAAAGCTGGGAAGAGAGGCAAATATGCTGGATATAGAGTTGTCTTATGCGGGGTTGTATAAGGCAATCCAGCAAGGAGAAGGTCTGGTCGGAACAATCGAATTTTTCCCGGAAGAGGGGAAATATCATATGGATGGGCACCGGAAATGTAATTTGTGTCTTACTCCTTTGGAGACGGAGAAATATAAGGGGATCTGCCCGGTATGCGGAAGGAAGATCACGATCGGAGTTTCGCATAGAGTAGAGCAGCTGGCAGACCGTGCGGAAGGATTTATAAAAGAAGGAGCAAAGCCTTTTGAAAGTCTTGTGCCGCTTCCGGAAGTAATCGGAGCGTCCATGGGATACTCTGCGGCAAGTGTGAAAGTGCAGAAAGAATATCAGCATATGCTGCATTGTCTTGGACCGGAGTTTGAGATCTTGCGGACGATCCCGGCAGAGGAGATCATGCGAGTATCGGGACGGCGGCTTGCAGAGGGGATTAAACGGCTGCGAAGCGGCAAGGTAGAGAGGATTCCGGGATTCGATGGAGAATATGGGACGATACAGCTTTTTGATGCACGGGAAATAGAAGAACTGGATGGACAGATGAATTTTTTTGACACTCTTGGCATTGGATCGGAAAAGCCAAGAAGAGAGCGGATGACGCCTGTGAAGGCAGATAAAAACGGCAGAAAAGCAGAGCCAGAAACGATACAGGCACAGACGATACCGGCAGATAGGACAAAAGGGCTGAACTCTAAGCAGAAGAAAGCTGTAGAAACGTCGGGAAGAGATATTGCCGTGTCGGCAGGACCGGGCACAGGGAAAACAAAAACCTTAGTTTCCAGGATCGTCTATCTGTTAAAGAACAGAAAAGTAAAACCGTCGGAGATCACAGCTGTGACATTTACTAATCTTGCGGCAGCACAGTTATATGAAAGAGTACAGAAAGAGATGGGGAAAAACAGGCGCCTTTCTCATTTACAGATCGGAACCTTTCATGCAGTGTGTCTTACGCTTCTAAAAGAACAGGGAATGGAATTTACACTGATCGACAGAGCGGAGGCGCAAGAAATCGCTGAACAGGTATTAGAGGCACAGACATATCCGATGTCGGCTCGTGAATTTTTGGAAGCAGTCTCCAGACAGAAGGCTGGTATAGAGCAGCGCGTGACAGAAGAGGAAGAATGGCAGGCAGTATATAAGAGTTATGCGGAGGAACTTGAGAACAGGCGGCTTTTGGATTTTGACGACTTACTTGTAAAGACAGTGGAGAAGATACGAAGTAAAGAGATGGTTCCGGGATGGGAAAAAAGGTTTTCTTATCTGTTGATCGATGAATTTCAGGATATGAATCCTATACAGATGGAATTGATGTGGCTATGGAGAAGTGCGGGCAGAGAACTATTCGTGATCGGAGACGCGGATCAGTCGATCTATGGATTTCGGGGCGCAGATGCAGGCTGTTTTGAGAGGCTTAAGAAGGCAATGCCAGATGTATGTGTGATAGAACTGGAAGAAAATTATCGGTCATCTCCTGAAATCTTATCGGCAGCATTTGCGGTTATTTCGGAAAATCCAGGCGGCAGACAGGCGCTGCGCGCAAATTGCCCTTCCAATATCCCGGCGCGTCTTGTCCATGCGCAGTCCGATATGGCAGAAGCGATTTTTATCGCAAAGGAGATCGGAAGCCTTACAGGAGGGCTTGGTATGTTAGAAGCGCAGAGGCATGCGGAACATAGGCAGGAGAGAAAAGTGAGGGGGTTTGATGAGATTGTGGTACTTTACCGTACGCACAGACAGGCGCAGCTTTTGGAAACCTGTCTGAAAAAGGAAGGGATTCCTTATATTGTAGCAGGAAGAGAAAGTTTTCTTGAAGAAGAAAATGTGCAGGGAAGTATCCAGTTTTTTAGATATATACAGAATCGTGAGAATCTATGTGCCAAGGAGCAAAGCCTTGCCTGGCTGTGGAAATTGGAGAATTCTGTGTTGTCTGAGGAGATCGTGGATAAGACGGCACAGAGATTTGCCTCGCTTTATGCGCAGAAATCTCCACAGGAGTTTATACAGCTCTGGATAGAGGAGATGGGGCTTGTGGAGAATGCAGCTATGAAAAAACTGGCCAAGATGGCTGTGTTCTATGATAAAATGGATGATCTTATGCAGGCGCTGACTTTTGGCGTGGAGAGTGATCTAAGACGCTGTGGTGATAAAGAGTACAGCGCCGGCGCTGTTACGCTTATGACCTTACATGGCGCGAAGGGGTTGGAATTTCCGGCGGTATTTATCTGCGGAGTGAAAAAAGGGTGTATTCCGCTGGAAAACGGAAAATATCCTGTAGATGTAGAAGAAGAGAGACGTCTGCTCTATGTGGGAATGACAAGAGCAAAAGAGGAATTGATCCTCACATTTGCAGAGGAAGAGTCTGGATTTTTAAAAATACTTGATCCAGGTATGCTTAAAAAAGAAGAGGCAGTCAGACGCAGAAAAGAAATCGGTTATCAGCAGTTAAGTCTGGCCTTGCCCGGTGGAGAAAGTGAGGGGAACAATGAAAAGACAGGTGGAATTGTCTGAGATTTCAGATGGAAGGCTCTATACGGCCAATGACATGGTAAGGGCAGACTGCCGGGGATGTGAAGGCTGTTCTGCATGTTGCCGCGCAATGGGAACGTCGGTCGTATTGGATCCGCTGGATATCCATAGGTTGTGCAGAGGACTGCATGTTAGCTTTGCGCAGCTTCTGGAGACTGGTGTAGAGCTGCATGTAGTGGATGGGCTGGTCCTTCCAAATCTGAAAATGACAGGGGAGACAGAGGCGTGTACATATTTGGATGCACAGGGCAGATGCAGTATACATGCGTTCAGACCGGGTATATGCAGGCTGTTTCCTCTGGGACGCTACTATGAAGAAGATGGATTTAAGTATTTTCTGCAAATACATGAATGTAAAAAGGGTATGCGGGGCAAGGTAAAAGTGAAAAAGTGGCTGGAGACGGAACAGATAAAAGACTATGAGTCATATATTTTTAAATGGCACAATTTTTGTCTGGCATGTGAACAGGCACTGCAAACATTGGATGAAGAAAATGCCAGGATCTTGACGCTGTATATCCTGCGGACATTTTATCAGACGCCTTACGGGCAGCAGGACCTAAAGGAAATGCCTATAGACGGCGGTTTCTATCCTGAATTTGAAGAAAGGCTCAAAGAGACGGAAAGGAAACTGGGGCTGTCAGCACAGGTAAATAGGATGAACTTAGGGCAGGACAAGAAAAAATCACCCGGGAGATCCTAAGCAAAAGAAAATTGCAAAATATACTCGAATTGTCTCGTGTAATATGAGACAATAGATGTATATGGTATAGCAGCATTTAAAGAAGGAGTAGGAGGAACAATCAGATGAAATGTCCAAATTGTGGCAGTAAAGTAACAGAAGGATCTGCGTTTTGTGAGAATTGCGGAGCAAAGATCCCGCCAAAAGAAAGCAAAAAGAAAGAGAAAGGGAGTTTTTGTCCTTTCTGCGGTGCATGGAATGAAGGAGACGACCGGTTCTGCGCAGAATGTGGAAGGGATCTGGCAGAGATAGAAGATGAGATACAAGATTTTCAGGAAGAACAAGTTACAGGAAAAGGCGGAAAGAAAAAATCGCGCGGTCCGTTGATTGCCGTAATCTGTATCCTTGCGGCGTTTATCATAATCGCCGGCGTGGGCGGCGGTGTGTATTATGTACACATGAAGCAGGAAAAAGCAGCTGAAGAAGAACGTAAAGAAAAAGAGGCGAGGGAAGCGGAAGAAAAGAAAGAACAGGAAGAAAAAGAGAAAGCGGAGAAAGAAGCAGAGGAAAAAGCGGCTGAAGAAAAGGCGGAGAAAGAAGCAGAAGAAAAGGCAAAGGAAGAACAGGAAAAGAAAGATAAGACGAAAGATAAAAAAGAGACGGCGGACAGATTGGAAGCAGACTATATCTTGCCGGATAGTTCTACGAAATTGCTGACCCAGTCTGACATTTCTGATCTGACATTACAGGAGCTTAATTATGCCAAAAATGAAATTTTTGCCCGCTATGGAAGAAAATTTAGCTCTCCGGAACTGCAGGAATATTTTAATAGTAAGAGCTGGTATCACGGCACTATCAGTCCGGAAGAATTTGACGCGAATTATGCGGATTCTTTGAGCGAGACGGAGAAGAAAAATATAGAACTTTTGAAAAGTGCAGAGTATGCAAAGGATGCAAACGGTTACCAACTGGATCAGTAAGAAGTAAAAAGCGGCAGTATGGGAAAGAGGGAAGGAAAAGACAGTGGAAGTAAGAAGAAAACGGAGAATAAGGGGAGGCATTTTGTGTGCGGTATTGTGTGCTTCCCTTGTGCTCTTTGGATGCCATAAAGCAGAAGAAACTTCTGAAAAGGAGAAGGAAGAAGAACAGCAAAGGGAAGCAGAACAAAAGGCGGCGCAGGAGGAAGCGCGCAGAAAGGCGCGAGAGGAAGAACAGGAGAAAGCAGAACAAGCCAGAAAAGAAGCGGAAGAAGCAGCAAAGAAAAAAGGAATCACGATCGTTATAGATCCAGGGCATTCCAGTGTGGTAGAAGAAAAGCAGGAACCGGTGGGACCTGGCGCGCAAGAGTATAAGGCGGGAGACACATATGGAACAAGCGGCATCAGCACAGGTATGCCGGAATATGAACTTACGCTTGCTTTGGCGCAGCAGCTGAAGGCGGAATTGGAAAACAGAGGGTACACGATTGTGATGACACGGGAAAACAATGAAGAACCGCGAAGCTGTGTGGAAAGAGCAGAGATCATGAATAATGCCGGAGCTTCTGCATGTGTACGTATACATGCCAATGGTTCGGAGGATACATCGGTACAGGGAGCGATGACGATCTGTACGACACCGGATAATCCATATGTACCGCAGTTATATCAGTCTTCCAGGTATTTGTCAGACTGTGTACTTAACCATCTGGTAAATGCAACCGGATGTATCAGTCAGGGGGTATGGGAGACAGATACTATGAGTGGAAATAACTGGAGCCAGATACCGGTTACAATCGTAGAGGTAGGGTATATGACGAATCCAGATGAAGACATGCGTATGTCACAGCCGGATTACCAGGCACAGATCATACAAGGAATCGCAGACGGAGTCGAAGAATTCGCAAATACTATTTGAAGATGATAAAAGGAGGATTCTATGAAAGCGGTAAAATTAAGAGATGATTTTTATTGGACAGGAATTGTGGATGATCAGTTAAGAGTATTTGACATCATCATGTATACAGAATTTGGTACGACGTATAATTCCTACGTGATGAAGGCGGGAGATAAGATCGTTTTATTTGAGACGGCAAAGGCGAAATTTTTTGAGGAATATCTGGAAAAGTTAAAAGAAGTGATCGATGTCACAAAAATCGATTATCTGGTAGTCAGCCATACAGAACCGGATCATGCCGGCAGTGTGGAGCGGCTTTTAGATTATAGTCCGCAGATGAAGATTCTTGCTACAGGATGCGCGATCGGATTTTTGAAGGAAATCGTGAACAGAGATTTTGTCAGTATCGCAGTAAAAGACGAACAGACAATGACGATTGGCAATAAGACGCTGCGTTTTATGTTTGTGCCGAATCTGCACTGGCCAGATACAATGTATACTTTTATTGAAGAGGAGCAGATATTGGTAACCTGTGATTCTTTTGGCGCGCATTACTGTCTGCCGGAGGTCGTATCCACAAAGAGCACAAAAGAGGCAGATTACCAGAAGGCACTGAAATATTATTATGACTGTATCATCGGACCATTTAAGCCGTTTATGTTAAAAGCGTTGGACAGGGTGGAACATATGGATATTACAATGGTCTGCACAGGACATGGTCCTGTGCTTGTAGGCGAACGTATCAAAGCAGTGATGAAGCAATACAGAGAATGGTCCACAGTTGTCAATCCTAATCCTAGAAAGACAGTCATCATTCCCTATGTAAGTGCATATGGCTATACGAAAACACTGGCAGAGAAGATAGCGGAAGGGGTGAAAGACAGCGGAGACATTGATGTACGTTCTTATGATATGGTGGAAGCGGACGAGGTAAAAGTAAATGAAGAATTGTTGTTTGCAGATGGTATACTGTTCGGGACACCGACAATCGTAGGTGAAGCGCTCAGACCGATCTGGGAACTGACCTTGAATATGTTTGCGGGTACCCACGGAGGTAAACATGCCTCAGCGTTTGGAAGCTATGGATGGAGTGGAGAAGGAGTTCCCAATATCATACAGCGGCTAAAGCAGCTTAGGATGAAAGTGTGTGAAGGCTTTCGGATACGTTTTAAGCCGTCGGAGGCCGATCTGGTAAGTGCTTATGAATATGGATATCAGTTTGGGTGTCTTGTGCAGGAAAAAGAACCTGTGCGTCCGCAGAAGAAAGGGACAAGGAGTCTTGTGAAATGTTTGGTATGCGGTGAGATATTTGACGCTTCTCTGGAGATCTGTCCGGTATGCGGAGTGGGAAAGGAAAATTTCGTTCCGGTTGAGGCAGAAGAGACTGGGTTTGAGAACAATACAGAAGAATATTATGTGATTCTTGGAAATGGCGCGGCAGGCTTCAATGCGGCCAAAGCTATCCGGGAGAGAGATAAAACAGGCGCGATCACGATGATCTCGAATGAGCCCTATCTTTCCTATAACCGGCCTATGCTGACAAAATCAATCGTTGCGGGACTTACTGCAGAGCAGATCGCCATAGAGAGTGCAGGCTGGTATGAGGAAAATAAAATATACCAGATACTGGGCAGACAGATCGTATCGGTAGATACACAGAAAAAGGAAGTCTGCCTGGACGATGGGAGCAGGATACATTTTACGAAGTTGATCTATGCACTTGGAAGTGAGTGCTTTGTGCCGGATATGAAAGGAAGCAATCTTCCGGAAGTGGTTGCTATCCGACGCCTGGCAGATGTAGATCAAGTAAAAGAATTGATGAAGGAAGCGAAAAACGCAGTAGTGATTGGCGGCGGTGTTCTGGGACTGGAAGCAGCCTGGGAATTGAAAAAGGGCGGTTTGCATGTAGAGGTGCTGGAGGTGGCTCCGGTACTCATGGGACGTCAGCTTGATGCGGGTTCGGCAGAACTGCTGAAGAAGGTCGCAGAGAAAAATGGGGTGCGGATCCATACGGGCATTTCTGTGGAGGCGATTGAAGGAAGCGAGCACGTGACCGGTGTACGTACAGCAGACGGCATGTCTTATCCGGCAGATCTGGTGATCGTATCGGCAGGTGTGCGTGCAAATGTGGAACTGGCAAAGGAAATCGGACTGGAGACAGAACGTGCGGTGGTCGTTAATCAGCAGATGGAAACAAATGTGCCGGGAATCTATGCGTGCGGCGACTGTGCGCAGTATCAGGGGACAAACTACGCAATCTGGCCGGAGGCGTCAGAAGAAGGACGTGTTGCCGGGGCGAATGCGGCAGGAGAGGCAGTAGAATATACACCGGTATCAGCGGCGCTTACATTCCACGGAATGAATACAGCAGTATTTGCGGCAGGAGATAACGGCAAGAATCCGAATCTGCTGTATAAAACGGTAGAATTCCAGGATATGGGAAAAGGACAGTACCACAAATATTACTTTTTAAATAATCGACTGTGCGGTGTGATCTTACTGGGAGACTTAACGGATATGGCAAGACTTACTATGGCTTTGGAAAAAGGCGCTTCTTATAAAGAGGTCATGGAAGGGTGAAGACGTGAAACTGCATTTGAAAAATAAAATACTGATTGGGATTACATTGTTTTCTATGTTTTTTGGGGCGGGAAATTTGATTTTCCCGCCATTTCTTGGCAATATGGCGGGCAGAAGCATAGTGCCTGCATTTTTAGGCTTTGCTTTAAGCGCAGTGTGTCTTCCTGTATTAGGGGTGATCGCTGTGACGAAATCCGATGGGTTAGAAGCTCTTGCTTCCAAGGTGCATCCTCTATTTTCCAAGGTATACATACTGCTTTTATATTTGGCGATCGGCCCTTGCCTTGCAATCCCCAGGACGGCAAGTACGTCGTTTTCGATGGCGGTTCCGCCTTTCCTTTCAGGAGGAAACATGATCTGGCTGATCCGGAGTATCTATACGATATTGTTTTTTTCGGCGGCATTTGCCGTGGCGCTCCATCCTGAAAAACTGACAGAATATCTAGGGAAAAAGTTGACACCTGTACTTCTTATTTTAATCGTAATTGTATTTGCGGCAACCGTGTTTTCGTGGGACGGAAGTGTGGCTGTACCGGCAGCAGACTATATCAAACAACCTGCCGTGAAGGGCTTTTTAGATGGGTATCAGACAATGGATACACTGGCAGGGCTGAATTTTGGTATGATCGTTGTTATGAACCTGCGTGAAAAGGGGGTAAAAAAAGAAGAAGATCTAGTCAGGGAAACCGTGTCAGCCGGCTGGATAGCAGGAGGCATACTGTTTTCTGTGTATGCGATGCTGACATTCATTGGCGTGAATGCAGGATCGTGGTTTGGGGCGGCGGCAAATGGAACAGAGACATTGACGGAGATGGTTTCCGCCTTGTTCGGACAGGCGGGAACGGTACTGCTGGCTTTGATTTTTGTGATTGCCTGTTTTAATACTTGTGTGGGACTTTTAAGCTGCTGCGGGAAATATTTTCAGGGGGTGTTTCCGCGGATCAGTTATAGAAAATGGGTATTTATCTTCGCTTTTGTCTCTATGCTGATCGCCAATGCAGGACTGGATACTATATTGAAATTGTCTGTACCTGTATTAAACGCGATCTATCCACTGGCGATACTGCTGATCTTTCTCTCTTGTATGCAGCGTCTGCTTGGAAGATACCGGGCGGTATATCCGAGTGCGGTTTTGTTGTGCGGAGGCGCCAGTGTGATTACGGTAATGGATATGCAAGGACTTCAAATCCCACTGCTGACACCACTGGTTAGAAATCTGCCGGCATATGACGCAGGATTTGGATGGCTGGTTCCGACTGTCGCAGGGATCGGTCTTGGTATACTGCTCTCCACCGTACATAGAAAGAGACCGAAAAACGGAGATCAATACAGGAAAGTCTAAAAAGAAAAGGAAGTACCTTGTGGCGTCAGGTATGCTGTGGTAGAATAAGGCAATACTGAAAGCAGAAAGTTATAAAGGAGATAAGAATGAAACTGGACAAAGAAACAATAAAAAAACTCAGAGGACTGATTGTGTTTACGATCGTTATCTTGATCTTGCTTTGGAAATATGAGGCAGTGCTGGAATGGATCGGTTATTTGTTTGGGATTGTATTTCCTTTTTTTCTGGGCGGCGCTATTGCATTTATTTTAAATGTGCCTATGAGTTTTCTGGAGGAAAAGATCTTCCGCAATAAACGATGGAAAGAAAATAAACACGTGAAAAGGATGGCGCGTCCGGTCAGTATGGTACTGACGATCCTTTTAGTATTTGGGATCATTGTGCTTGTTATGTTTGTGGTTGTGCCTGAATTAGGAAAGACATTTTTATCTCTTGGAACGAGTATCAGTGAATTTGTGCCGCGAGCACAGAAATGGTTGGAGGAATTATTTGTTGATAATAAAGAAGTGCTGGCGTGGCTGGAAGAACTTAATATGGATTGGGATAAAATCATCAACAGCATAGTCGGCTTTTTTCGCAGCAGTGCGGGGAATGTAGTGAATTCGACTGTATCTGCCGCCACAGGGATCATAAACGGGGTGGCTACCTTTGTGATCGCCTTTGTATTTGCCTGCTATATTTTGCTGCAGAAAGAAAAATTAAGTATACAGATCAGAAAGGTTATGTTTGCCTATCTTCCTCAATCCCGTGTGGAATGGATGCTGGATATTTGTTCTTTGACTTACCGTACATTTTCCAGTTTTCTTACGGGACAATGTCTGGAAGCGCTGATTTTGGGGGTTATGTTTTTTGTTGTGATGACAATCATCCAGATGCCGTATGCATTGTTGGTGGGAGTCTTGATTGCGTTTACAGCGTTGATACCGATTTTTGGAGCATTTATAGGCTGTTTTATAGGGACATTTCTGATCCTTATGGTAGATCCTTTGCAGGCGCTGATTTTTGTAATCATGTTTTTGGTCCTGCAGCAGATAGAAGGAAATCTGATCTACCCCAAAGTAGTTGGAAGTTCAGTGGGTCTGCCGTCTATCTGGGTATTGGCGGCAGTCAGCATAGGCGGCAGTTTACTGGGAGTGGTAGGTATGCTGATCTTTATTCCGCTCGTATCTGTGGTCTACAGCCTGCTGCGCAGAGATGTATATAAGAGGCTGGATAAAAAACAGATCAAGATTTAAAGGGGTATGGCATATGAAGATGGGCTGCCTGTACTTGTAAATATCTTTTATTCTTTGTAGAATTCACGCAAAATAGGTATAAAACTGTGCGGATTGATAGACGCACAGTTTTATTTTTGTAAAAATAAAGATTATAAAAGTGTGCTTGTGTACTTTTATAAATAAGTGCGAAAGGATAGAAGTAAGGGGTATGTTTAAGAAAGTAAAAAGAAGGTATAGTGCCGCTGCTTTGGCGGTGATTTGTTTGCTGTTTGTTTGGGGAACAGCAGTTTTTGCTCAAGAAGGAGCGACTGCTGAAGAAAAGGATTTGTCTGTGCTTCTGGAGGCGGCAGCAATGACAAAGGATGGCGCAGATTTGTTTGACGGGGTGACACGCCCTTTTGATGGGGGAAATTTAGAAGTTAAGCTTATGTATGATGTGGATGAAGAAGATGCTCCTGTTATTTCGGAAGGAGATGTGCTGTCGGTTCAGTTAGTTCCGACAGATACCCAAAAAGATTTTATCCAGATCGATTATCCTACAAGTCAATTGAGAATATTGGAAGATGAAGGAATAAAACTGGCGGATTTGGATCTGACAGGGAGAAAAGGAGTTGTTTTTACATTTGCTGATATACAGGCATCTTTTACAGCAAAGCTGAATATGCCTTTTGTGGTAAATAAAACACGTCTTGTAAAATATTTTCAGGAACATCCCGATGAGGAAAACGTAGAATTTCAGTATACACTGCAGTATAACGATTCTGACACCGGCAAAATGGCAAGGTTTTCTTTGCAAAAACCTGAGATACAGCCGGCCCAAGCCAGATTTGTCAAAACAAGAGGCATTTATGAGCAGTCTGGTGATCTGGGACAGGGAAATATATTATATAATATATTTCTAGGTACAGAACTTAATAGGATGAATGAGTTTGTTATTTATGATACGCCGGATGTCAATATAGGATTTGATGGAAACATGAAAGTGTATATTCCCACAAATTATGGAAATCTGGATAATGTAGTTTTGCAGAATGGTAATTATTATGCGGAACCAGGGAATATGGATGACGAAGGCAAGATGGAGATTTATATCTATGATCTGTATTATCTGACAGAAGAGGCAAATGCTGTTTCGATGCCAAGACAGGCCGGGTATACAGAAGAATATGTGACATTTTCGCGCAGGGACATTACAACAGGCGCAGATTCGATCAAAAGTATGGAGGCTGTAACAGTACCTAAAAATATCCTTCTTGAAAAACTGGCGGGAGAGGAACTGACAGAGGCGGAAAAACAGCTGATAGATGCCAATGGGGGCTTGTATAAGAAAGTGGGCAAAGGCTTTAAAATACGGATCAAAAACTTTAAAGGGAATCAGCAGGATCCGGGAGGGTATTTGACGTTTGTCTATACATTGAATATAAAGAATAATTCTCCGAAAGTAGATGAGAACAAGTTTCCGATCTATCTGAATACTGGCAGTTATTATGCGCAGGAGATTCCGACTTGTACAGCGGATGATGAAAACTGTGTCCCGATCAAAAATGAAAAAACACAGCTTGACGCAGTACTCAGCGGAAATTATACAACAGAAGGTAAAGTGACACCGGGTAATGTCAGCGCAGAGGTAGATAAATTCAGCAGAGTGGAGTTTCAAAAAGTGGCAGAGGACGACAAGGGACTTCCGAATATGAGCAAGCCATTGGAAGGAGCTGTCTTTACTATATATAAAGTGGATGAAGATGGAAGCAAAGAGGTGGCGCATAATAAAGATCATATAAAAATGGAGAATTTAGTCACAAATAAAGACGGAATTCTCTGTGAAGATGTGCCGGAAAAGACGGTCATAAATTTACAGCTGGAACGAGGAAATTATATCTTTGAAGAAATATCCGCCCCCGCAGGCTATGAGATAGAGACACAAGAGACGGCGATATCTGTGGGACTTTTAAATAACCGGATTACGGTAGCAAACAGACCTAAAGAAGAGCAGATCGTTCCTCCTTCAGGCGGAAAGGATAAATCTACTGCCGATAGAACCACTACCGATAGAACCACTGCCAATAGGATAAAATTGACAGACAATGCAGATGGAAAAGCCGTTAAGACGGGAGATAACACGGATATATATGTATGGTTTATTTTGGGGATCGCGGCGGTGATCGTTTTTATCATATTGTATATCCTCAATGGAAAGAAAAAGAAATAAACAGATATAAGCTGTATAAAACAGAATAAAGGGATATACGAAAAAAGCACTGTTTATGAAAGCAGTGCTTTTTTCATAGCAACCCCGGTTTTTATGGCTGTTCCTGTGTTGTAAACGTACGAAAAATCTGCAGGATTGTCTTGCGCAGCCAGGGAAGATACTTGTCCATAGAAACGGGCTGCTCCAGCAGGATGCAGTTATAGCATGTAGAACCAATCAGTTCGATGATGGTAAAAAGCAGAAGCTCCGGTTCTTCACAGTGGATACCATTTTGCTTCATAGACTTTAAATAATAGTCGTAAAATTGGATAGACTCCTGAGGGACATTGCTGGAAAAAGCATTTCTGAAAATGCCCCAGGATAAATTTTTAGAAATAAATTTCAGAAGATTATGCTGTGCCTGGAGGCGTTCAATGATATAGTCCATGACAAATAAAAGCTGCTCTTCAAAGGAAATATTCTGATAATTTGCAATAGCATTATGGGCATCTGCAAATAGCTGACTGGCTTTGTACACGACCAGTTTATCTCTTAGATCATATTTGTCTTTAAAATAAAGATAAAAAGTTCCCTTTGCCAGTCCGGCACGTTCTGCGATATCCGCAATAGTAGTTTTTGCAAATCCTTTATCTGTAAACAGATCAAAGGCATTTTGAAATAAGGCGTTTTTTTTCTCTTTCTTTTTTACTTCGATTTTTCCCATTCCTATACCTTCCTTTATCCTAATGGTAAGTATTGCTATTATTATGCTCCTGAATATAAGAATTGTCAATAAAATGACCAAAGTTCATTTTCTATATTGACTATTGGTCATTTTTGTATATAATGATACTGTGAAGAAAAAAGTCAGGAGATGATGAAATGATAAAGGCTGGAAAATGGATAGCCAGACATCGGATCTTTATTTTGTTTTGCGGGATCCTTTTGTTGGTGCCCTCTATACTGGGTATAACAAAAACACGTATCAACTACGATCTGTTAAGTTATCTGCCGGAGGAACTGGAGACGGTAGAAGGTCAGGATATCTTAGTAGATGAATATGGAATGGGCGCCTTCTCTATGGTAGTAGTAGAAGGCATGGAATCGAAAGATGTACAGAAGCTGGAGAAGAAATTCAGTGAAGTTGAGCATGTCAAAGATGTGCTTTGGTATGATGATGTGGCAGATATTTCTCTTCCGGTAGAAATGTTGCCGAAAGATTTAAGAGAAGCTTTTTTTCATGGGGATGCAACAATGATGTTGGCGTTGTTTGATAATACGACGTCCTCAGATGAAGCAATGGATGCATTGACGCAGATGCGAAAGGCTGCAAATGAGCAGTGTTTTATCAGTGGCATGACAGGAATCGTAACAGATATTAAGAATCTTTGTTTGAAGGAACTGCCGATTTATGTATTGATTGCCGCGGCGTTGGCATTTTTGATATTGGAACTTACGGGAACCTCCTTCCTGGTCCCTGTATTTTTCTTATTGAGCATCGGCGTGGCAATTATATATAATCTGGGAAGCAATGTCTTCCTAGGGCAGATCTCCTATGTCACGCAGGCATTGACTGCGGTGCTTCAGTTAGGAGTTACGATGGACTATTCTATTTTCCTGTTGAATAGTTATGAAGAAAATAAGCTGCGGTTTCCCGGAGAAAAGGAGCGTGCGATGGGGCATGCGATCGCAAATACTTTTAAGTCTGTAGTCGGCAGTTCCGTAACTACAGTGGCAGGGTTTGCCGCACTTTGTTTTATGACATTTGCCCTCGGTAAAGATCTGGGGATCGTTATGGCAAAAGGAGTCGTGATCGGTGTTATCTGCTGTGTGACGCTGCTTCCTTCTCTGATCCTGATCTTTGATAAATGGATAGAAAAGACAAAACATAGACCTCTTGTTAAGAATGTGGATAAATCTTCCGCCTTTATCACAAAACATTATAAAGCTTGGATCCTCTTGTTTTTAATATTGCTGTTTCCGGCGATCTATGGGAATAACCATACCGAAATTTATTATAATATCGCACAGTCACTTCCGGAATCTTTGCAGTCTAATGTTGCCAATGAAAAATTAAAAGAAGATTTTGACATGGAAAACGTCCATATGATCATGATGGACAAAAATATAAGCGCAAAAGAAAAAGCAAAGATGTATGAAGAAATCGATAAAGTGGATGGAGTGAAATGGACATTGGGATTAAACTCGTTGATCGGTCCGGCGGTACCTGATTCTATGATACCGGATGACGTAAAGAGTATGCTGCAGAGTGATAAATACGAACTTGCCTTTATCTGCTCTAAATATGCGTCGGCAACGCCTGAGGTCAACGCGCAGATAGCACAGATCGACAAAGTGGTGAAATCATACGATAAGGGAGCGCTTGTGATCGGAGAGGCTCCGATGATGAAAGATCTGCAGGATGTAACGGACATTGATCTGAAAGTAGTCAATGCCATATCGATCATCGCGATTTTCCTTATTATCATGATCGTGTTCAAATCGCTGCTTCTTCCAGTAATCCTTGTATCGGTCATAGAATTTGCGATATTTGTAAATATGGCAGTTCCATATTATCAAGGCGTCAGTCTGCCGTTTGTAGCAAGCATTGTTATTGGAACGATCCAGCTGGGCGCAACCGTGGACTATGCCATACTGATGACAAGCCGTTACCAAAAAGAACGCAGACGCGGAAGAAAGAAAAAAGAAGCGATTTCTATTGCGCATAAAACAAGCATGTTATCTATCTTAAGCAGTGGGCTGAGCTTTTTTGCCGCGACATTTGGAGTGGCATGCTATTCAAAGGTCGATATGATCGGATCTATCTGTACCTTGCTTGCAAGAGGAGCGATCATCAGTATGTTTGTTGTAATCCTGGTGCTACCCGCTATGTTTATGGTCTTTGATAAACCTATCTGCAAATTGTCGATAGGATTTCTTGGAAAAAAGGAAGAAAAACCAGCAGTGACAAATTGATATAGGAGGTAATCGATATGAAAAACAGAGAATTTAGAATGTTAGTTGCAGGAACACTCCTTGCGGCGCTGACGGTCGGAAGCCTGGCAGGTTCTCCGGTATATGCGAAGGAAAAAGAACAGACAGCACAGACAAGCGAAAGTACTTCCGTGCAGACAGATAAAAAAGACAACACAAAAAAAGAAACCGCAAAAAGCAGCACGAAACCAGTAAAAGACGAGACGGTGTATGCAAAGATAGGCGCAAATGGAACCGTGAAATCTGTGATCGTGTCCGACCAGCTCAACAATGTGGAAAATGTATCGGAAATAAAGGATATGTCTGTATTGAAAGAGATACAAAATGTCAAGGGAGATGAGAACTTCTCGAGCAGCGGACAGAATCTGGTATGGGAAGGAGATGGCCAAAATATCGTCTATCAGGGGACGACGGATAAAACGCTGCCCGTAGGACTGGACATTACTTATACGTTAGATGGAAAAGAAATCAGCGCTGAAGAAATGGAAGGAAAGAGCGGTCATCTTGTCATGCGCTATACGTATAAAAATACATCAGAAGAGGAAAATGGCACCTATGTTCCTTTTTTGATGGCTACGGGAATGCTGTTGGATGAGGAAGTGTTTTCTAATGTCAGTGTGATAAATGGAAAGCTTATATCGGATGGGAGCAAGAATATGGCTATCGGGCTTGGTATGCCCAATATGCAGGAAAAATTAGGGACAGATATCCTGGAGATCCCCTCCTATTTTGAAGTAGAGGCGGATGTAACTAATTATCAGACACCGGAAGCGATCACAGTGGCAACGAACGATATGTTTAATGAACTGGAGGCGGATCAATTTGACAGTGTTTCTGATCTAAAGGGATCTATGTCAGAACTGCAGAATGCGGCAGATCAGCTTGTAAGTGGTTCTGGGGAATTAAAAGCAGGACTGGATACGCTTTTGTCCTCCTCCGGTACGCTGACAAGCGGTATCCAGGCTTTGGCAAATGGCGGGACTGCGCTGGAAACTGGAACACTTACATTGACAGAGGGGGCACAGCAGGTTGCTGCCGGATTGGGCACGGCGTCTGATAAGGTAACGTCGGTTCTGGTCCCGGGAGCAGAGGCACTGGATACAGGCGTTTCACAGATGCAGCAGCAGTTGGAAACACAGCTTCCTGCTTTATCCGGCGGCATCGAGACATTGTATACAGGAATCAATTCCGTGGCGCAGGGAATGGAAAGCTTAAATGGGAATATGGGTACTATAGCGGCAGGCGCCCAGTCTGTGAGCCAGGGGATCAATGCGATTGCTGCAAATACAGGGACGCTCTATGGCGGAGCAGAGGCTGTGTATACGTATTTAAGCGGAATATCGACAACAGACGCAGGCATAGCGGATACAACATCCAGTCAGGATGAGATCACAACACTTCAGAATTTGATCGCCAGTGGGACAGTTACAGGGGAAACAGCGGAAGAACTCGAAGCGGTGATTGGAAGCCTGTCTGCAGACCAACAGACGAGAGATACTGTGAATTCGCAGAGAGCGGCGCAAACTTCCGGTGTACCGCAGGAAGTATTGGGAGCTGCAGAAGCTGTGAAAAACGGATTGTATACGTTTGACCAGTCATTCCAGGGAGAAAAGGGCTTGGCTGCAGGCGCGCAGAATTTAAGTACAGCATTAAGCGCGCAGGGGGCAGTAGGCAGCGGAATTGCTCAGCTTGACGCAGCTTTAAATAAGGGGGAACCTTCAACAGGAACGCCCAGTATTGTGGCGGGAATGGAGTCTTTGAAAACAGCAGTCAGTGGAGACAACGGGCTTGCTGCACAGGTTTCTGCCGGAATGGCGCAGATAAAGGGAGGTACCTCCGGTATTTTGGAAGGCGTGGCAGGCGAGAATGGACTGTCATCCGGATTATCCGCGTTGTATGCCGGTGCAGGGCAGGTTTCAGCGGGAGCAGAAAGCTTATACGCCGGAGCGGGCACATTGACAGACGGATTGGGAACTTTACAGACAGGTTCTGGCACGCTTATAGATGGTGTTACGCAGCTGGATGAGGGCGCAGGTACACTAAATGACGGTATGATCCAGTTCAATGAGGAGGGGATCGAAAAACTAGTCGATGTATTTAGCGGTGATGTAGGAGATCTGCTGGATAAAATGAACGAAATGCTGGAGAATTCCAGAGGCTACAATAACTTTAGCGGTATTGCGGATGGAATGGACGGCAATGTGAAATTTATCTTTGTATCGGAATAGAAAAAGTGATAATGATTGGAAAGCAGTAACTGGAAAGAGTTGCTGAAAGCAGGAAAAAGGCTTGACTTCCATGCTATGCTATGATACAATTTTCTAGCGAATGGAAGTAGGTCTTTTTTTTATGCCTAAAAATGGATGGTTTCGCAGCCATCAGTAACACGTAGTGAATATGTTAAAAGCGAGGTGGAAGTTGTGCGCACAAGAATCACATTGGAATGTACGGAATGCAAGAATCGTAATTACAACATGATGAAAGACAAGAAAACGCATCCGGAACGTATGGAGACAAAGAAGTACTGCAAATTCTGTAAATCACACACACTGCACAAAGAGACGAAGTAGTCGCTGAAGGGAAGTGGACGTATGAGTGAGAAAACAAAAACTCAGAAGAAAAGCTGGTTCAAAGGACTTCAGGCAGAATTTCGCAAAGTTATTTGGCCAGACAAGATAACACTTGCAAGAAAGACGGCGGCAGTAGTTGTAACTTCTGTATTTTTAGGGGTGTTGATCACGGTGATCGATATCATCCTGAAATATGGGATAGACTTATTGGTGAAATAGCCGGACCTAAAGCAGAAAGGTGATTTTATGTCAGAGGCAAAATGGTATGTGGTTCATACTTATTCAGGGTATGAAAACAAAGTAAAAGCGAACATTGATAAGACCATTGAAAACCGTCATCTGGAGGATCAGATTTTAGAAGTACGAGTTCCGATGCAGGAAGTTGTAGAATTGAAAAATGGCGTCCAGAAAGCAAGCCAGAAAAAAATGTTTCCGGGTTATGTGATGATCCATATGATCATGAACGACGACACTTGGTATGTTGTGCGAAATACGCGCGGCGTAACCGGGTTTGTTGGTCCTGGATCTAAGCCGGTTCCTTTGGAAGAAGGAGAGATGGCAGGATTGGGGATCAAGCAGGAAAATATCGTGGTGGATTTTGCGGTCGGAGATACTGTCTCTGTGTTAAGCGGAGCATGGGAAGGCACTGTGGGTGTGATCCAGAGTATGAATGAACAGAAGCAGAGCCTGTCGATCAATGTAGAGTTGTTTGGCCGTGAGACTCCGGTTGAACTTAGTTTTTCAGAAGTAAGAAAGATGGATTGAAAATGCGTGGGAGGGATACGCTGATCCCGCCAATACCACAAGGAGGTAATGAACAATGGCAAAAAAAGTAGAAGGTTATATCAAGTTACAGATTCCTGCTGGAAAAGCAACTCCGGCACCACCGGTTGGTCCTGCACTTGGACAGCATGGTGTAAATATCGTGGAATTTACAAAACAGTTCAATGCCAGAACTGCTGATCAGGGAGATTTAGTTATTCCTGTTGTGATCACGGTATATAATGATAGAAGTTTCAGCTTCATCACAAAGACACCGCCGGCAGCAGTACTGATCAAAAAAGCATGTAAGCTTAAATCTGGTTCAGGCGTGCCGAACAAGACAAAAGTTGCTACGATCACAAAGGCACAGTTGCAGGAGATCGCTGAGACAAAGATGCCAGACTTAAATGCGGCAACTGTTGAGGCGGCAATGAGCATGATCGCAGGAACTTGCCGTTCCATGGGTGTAACTGTAGAAGAGTAAATGCAAAAGTGGGAGGGGTTCGTTCCCGCCAATACCACAAGGAGGTTATATAAATGAAACGAGGAAAGAAATATATTGAAGCTGCTAAACTGATCGAAAGAGGAAATCTTTACGACAAAGAAGAAGCGGTAGCATTAGTGAAAAAGGCAGCAGTAGCAAAATTTGATGAAACAATCGAAGCTCATATCAGAACAGGATGTGACGGACGTCACGCTGATCAGCAGATCCGTGGTGCAGTCGTACTTCCTCACGGAACAGGAAAGAAAGTGCGTATTCTTGTATTTGCAAAGGATGCGAAAGCAGAAGAAGCAAAAGCTGCGGGAGCAGACTTTGTAGGTGGAGATGAATTGATCCCGAAGATCCAGAATGAAGGATGGCTGGATTTTGACGTTGTTGTCGCTACACCGGATATGATGGGTGTGGTAGGACGTCTCGGACGTGTACTCGGACCAAAAGGTTTAATGCCAAATCCGAAGGCGGGTACTGTTACAATGGACGTGACAAAAGCGATCAATGATATCAAAGCTGGTAAGATTGAATACAGACTTGACAAGACAAACATTATCCATGTGCCGATCGGTAAAGCATCTTTTACCGAAGAACAATTAGCGGACAACTTCCAGACGCTTATTGATGCGATCAATAAAGCAAAACCGGCAGCGGTGAAAGGACAGTATTTAAAGAGTATCGTTCTGACATCTACAATGGGACCTAGCGTGAAGGTAAACCCACTGAAGCTGGCATAGATTTTAAAAAGAAATACAGGGGCGGCAGAGGGATGTTTTCTGCCGCTTTTAAAATTGCTAAAATGAAGAAAATGCTTGACAGTATGTAGATAACGTGCTATTTTATATTAGTAACTGCCAAAGACAGCAGGTGCCGTAAGGCATAAGTTGAAAACGCCTGCCGAGGATGAGTGAAATTCTTGTAAGGAATTTAGAGCCTTCTGTGTCTTTGTGCGCAGAGGGTTTTTATTTTTATAGTAAAACCCCTCCGGGTATAGGCAGTATACGCAAATAAAATAAGGAGGTGTACCAGAAAGTGGCAAAAGTTGAATTAAAACAACCAATCGTAGATGCAATCGCAGAAGAAATTAAAGATGCTGAGTCAGTTGTTCTTGTAAATTATCGTGGTCTTACTGTGGCACAGGACACAGAACTGCGTAAACAGCTCAGAGAAGCAGGTGTGCTTTACAAAGTATATAAGAACACAATGATGAAAAGAGCTTTCGAAGGAACTGTATGTGAAGGTCTGGAAGAACATCTGGAAGGACCAAGCGCATTGGCAGTTTCCAAAGATGACGCTACAGCACCGGCAAGAATCCTCTGCAATTTTGCTAAGACGGCAGACAAGCTGGAATTAAAAGGCGGTGTCGTAGAAGGAACAGTTTACGATACAGCGGGATTGACAGAACTTGCTAAGATTCCATCCAGAGATGAATTACTTTCCAAGTTGCTTGGAAGTATACAGTCACCGATCACAAACTTTGCTCGTGTTATTAATCAGATCGCAGAAAAAGGCGGCGCAGAGAATTGTGAAGCGGCTCCGGCTGAAGAAGAAGCACCGGCAGAAGCTCCTGTTGAAGAAGCAGCGGCACCGGCAGAAGAATAAGAGCCTGGTACAAGTAAGACAGGCAGTTGTATAAAAAATAAAAGAAATGATATGGAGGAAATAAAAATGGCTAAATTGACAACAGCTGAAATGATTGAAGCAATCAAAGAGTTATCAGTATTAGAATTAAATGAATTAGTAAAAGCTTGTGAAGAAGAATTTGGTGTATCTGCAGCAGCAGGTGTTGTAGTTGCAGCAGCAGGCGGAGAAGCAGCAGCAGCTGAAGAAAAAGATGAGTTTGATGTAGAACTTGTATCTGCTGGTTCTTCTAAGGTTAAAGTAATCAAGGCTGTTCGTGAGATCACAGGACTTGGATTAAAAGAAGCAAAAGAGCTTGTTGACGGAGCTCCTAAGGTAGTAAAAGAAGCTGTTTCTAAGGCAGAAGCTGAAGAGATCAAGGCTAAACTGGAAGGCGAAGGCGCAGAAGTAAACCTGAAATAATCGTCTCCAAAAGAGAGATTAAGACCGCAGAAGATAAAACTTACTTCTGCGGTTTTTTGCATATACAGAAGATATAAATGTGAGTGGCTGCTATCACATTTGAAATAAAATGTCAAGAGAAAAATGAAAAAACAAGAGAAGAATGTTGACAATAAAAAGTGTTTTGTGTTATAGTAAAAAATGCGCTATTATGGAAAGGTATGCCATATAGAGGCAGAAACACTGCCGCAGAGCACTTTTCCTGTAAGTTAGTCAATTTAAACTGTTAAGGAAGACTTAGCAGTTTATAAATGCTGTTGTCCGGAGAAAGAGTTTCTGTGGAAAAAACGGGCGGCAGTGCAAATAATAAATGAGGAGTGAAACGTCAATGGAGAAAAACAGAATTCGTCCCATCACAAATGGAAAAAGTTTTCGCATGAGCTATTCCAGACAAAAAGAAGTATTAGAGATGCCGAATTTGATCGAAGTCCAGAAAGATTCTTATCAGTGGTTTCTGGATGAAGGGTTAAAAGAGGTTTTTGATGATATTTCCCCAATTGCTGATTACAGCGGCCATTTAAGCCTGGAATTTGTGGATTTTACGCTCTGTGAGGATGACGTAAAGTACACGATCGAAGAGTGCAAAGAGCGTGATGCAACGTATGCGGCGCCTTTAAAGGTGAGAGTGCGGCTTTACAACAAGGAAAATGATGAGATAAACGAACACGAGATCTTTATGGGAGATTTGCCGTTGATGACAAAGACAGGTACGTTTGTGATCAATGGCGCAGAACGTGTTATCGTAAGCCAGCTTGTACGTTCACCGGGGATATATTATGGGATCGCTCATGATAAGCTTGGGAAAGAGCTGTATTCAGCGACTGTGATCCCAAACCGCGGCGCATGGCTTGAATATGAGACAGACTCCAATGACGTTTTTTATGTACGTGTAGACAGAACAAGAAAAGTCCCCATCACAGTACTCATCCGTGCTCTGGGAATCGGTACGAATGCAGAAATTCTGGAATTATTCGGGGAAGAGCCTAAGATCCTTGCCAGCTTTGGAAAAGATACGGCAGAAAACTATCAGGAGGGTCTGCTAGAGTTATATAAAAAGATCCGTCCGGGTGAGCCGCTCGCGGTGGACAGCGCGGAAAGCCTGATCACAAGTATGTTCTTTGATCCAAGAAGATATGACCTGGCAAAAGTGGGCCGTTATAAATTTAATAAAAAATTGCTGCTGAAGAACCGTGTAAATGGTTGTATCCTTGCAGAGGATGTGGTGAGTCAGATAACCGGGGAAGTAGTAGCTGAAAAGGGGACAAAGATCACCCGGGAGATCGCGGATGCGATCCAGAACTGTGCTGCTCCGTATCTTTGGGTAGAAGGGGAAGATGAGAGCCGTAATATTAAGATCTTATCCAATATGATGGTGGATCTGCAGGCTGTAGTAGACATCGATCCGAAAGAAGTTGGCGTGACAGAACAGGTATATTATCCTGTACTTGCAGGAATACTGGAGGAGTCAGCAGGAGACATCGAGGAACTGAAAAGTCTGATCCGTCGGGATATACATGATCTGATTCCGAAACATATTACAAAGGATGATATTCTTGCATCCATTAACTATAATATCCATTTGGAATACGGCATGGGAAATGACGATGATATCGACCATTTAGGAAACCGCCGTATCCGTGCGGTCGGAGAGCTGCTCCAGAATCAGTACAGAATCGGTCTGTCCAGATTAGAGAGAGTTGTCCGAGAAAGAATGACAACACAGGATCAGGATGGTATCTCTCCGCAGTCATTGATCAATATTAAGCCGGTTACTGCGGCTGTGAAAGAATTCTTTGGTTCTTCCCAGCTGTCACAGTTCATGGATCAGAACAACCCGCTCGGCGAGCTGACACATAAGAGACGTCTGTCTGCATTGGGACCGGGTGGTCTGTCCAGGGATCGTGCCGGATTCGAGGTGCGTGACGTACACTATTCCCACTATGGAAGAATGTGTCCTATCGAGACGCCGGAAGGTCCGAATATCGGCCTGATCAACTCTTTGGCTACGTACGCAAGGATCAATGAATACGGTTTCGTGGAGGCGCCATACCGCAAGATCGACAAGACAGATCCGGAGAATCCGGTCGTGACAGAAGAAGTTGTCTATATGACAGCTGATGAAGAAGATAATTACCATGTTGCACAGGCGAATACGCCATTGGATGCAGAAGGACATTTCATAAATAAGAATGTATCCGGTCGTTACCGTGAAGAGACACAAGAGTATGAGAAAAGCAAATTTGATTACATGGATGTGTCTCCGAAGATGGTATTTTCTGTGGCTACCGCATTGATTCCTTTCCTGGAAAATGACGATGCGAACCGCGCTTTGATGGGATCTAACATGCAGCGTCAGGCAGTGCCCCTTTTGACAACGGAAGCACCAGTCGTAGGGACAGGTATGGAAGTAAAAGCAGCGGTAGACTCCGGTGTATGTATTGTCGCAGAGCAGGCAGGAACAGTAGAACGTTCTACTTCTAAGGAAATCATTATACGGCATGAGGATGGAACAAAGAAAACATATAAGCTGACGAAATTTTTGAGAAGTAACCAGAGCAACTGCTACAATCAGAGACCAATCGTAGAAAAGGGCGAACAGATAGAAGCAGGACAGGTTATCGCAGATGGTCCGTCTACAGCAAACGGAGAAATGGCGCTCGGTAAGAACCCATTGATCGGCTTTATGACATGGGAAGGCTACAACTATGAGGACGCAGTTTTGCTCAGTGAGAGACTGGTGCAGGATGACGTTTATACTTCTGTGCATATTGAAGAGTATGAGGCAGAGGCAAGAGATACAAAGCTGGGACCGGAAGAGATCACAAGAGATATTCCGGGTGTAGGCGATGATGCGCTCAAAGACCTGGATGAGAGAGGAATCATACGTATAGGTGCGGAAGTGCGTGCAGGGGATATTCTGGTCGGGAAAGTAACTCCAAAGGGAGAGACAGAACTGACGGCAGAAGAACGCTTGCTGCGTGCGATCTTCGGTGAGAAGGCAAGAGAAGTCAGAGATACCTCTTTGAAAGTACCGCATGGTGAATATGGTATTGTCGTAGACGCAAAGGTATTTACAAGAGAAAATGGGGATGAACTGTCTCCGGGCGTAAATCAGGCAGTTCGCATTTATATCGCGCAGAAGAGAAAGATCTCTGTAGGAGATAAGATGGCGGGACGTCATGGAAACAAGGGTGTTGTTTCCCGTGTGCTTCCGGTAGAGGATATGCCGTTCCTTCCGAATGGACGTCCGCTTGATATTGTTCTGAATCCTCTGGGTGTGCCGTCACGTATGAATATCGGACAGGTATTGGAGATCCATCTAAGTCTTGCGGCGAAAGCACTGGGATTCAATATCTCTACACCTGTATTCGACGGTGCGAACGAGATAGATATTATGGATACACTGGATCTGGCAAATGATTATGTCAATCTGGAATGGGAAGAATTTGAGAAGAAACATGGAGAAGAGCTGCTTCCGGAAGTATTGCAGTATCTTTCTGACAATAGAGAGCACAGAAAATTATGGAAGGGTGTTCCGTTGTCCAGAGATGGAAAAGTACGCCTGCGCGACGGACGTACCGGAGAGTTCTTTGACAGTCCGGTTACGATCGGACACATGCATTATCTGAAACTGCATCATCTGGTTGATGATAAGATCCACGCACGTTCGACAGGTCCTTACTCACTGGTAACACAGCAGCCTCTGGGCGGAAAGGCTCAGTTCGGCGGACAGCGGTTCGGAGAGATGGAAGTATGGGCGCTGGAAGCATATGGAGCATCCTATACACTGCAAGAGATCTTGACTGTGAAGTCTGATGATGTGGTTGGCCGTGTCAAGACTTACGAAGCCATCATTAAGGGAGAGAATATTCCGGAACCAGGTGTTCCAGAGTCTTTCAAAGTATTGTTAAAAGAGCTGCAGTCACTTGCTTTGGATGTACGTGTGCTGCGTGATGATAATACAGAAGTAGAAATTATGGAAACTGTAGATTATGGTGAGACAGATCTGCGTCATATCATTGAAGGCGATAAAAAGTATCGCGATGAAAATGAGTCATTTGGCGCACATGGATTCACCGAACAGGAATTTGTCGGAGAAGAACTCGAAGATGTAGAACCGGAAGAAGAACCGGATGAGGAAGAACTGAATCTGGAATTTGACGAATACCTGGATGACGAAGAATAGGAGGAGCCGATCATATGCCAAACAGTAATGAACAACAGTATCAACCATTAACTTTTGATGCAATCAAAATCGGGCTGGCTTCACCGGAAAAAATCATGGAATGGTCAAGAGGCGAGGTTACAAAACCGGAAACGATCAATTACAGGACCTTAAAACCAGAAAAAGACGGGCTTTTCTGTGAACGTATTTTCGGACCAAGCAAAGACTGGGAATGCCATTGTGGAAAATATAAAAAGATCCGCTACAAAGGGGTTGTGTGTGACCGCTGCGGCGTTGAGGTCACTAAGGCAAGTGTACGCCGTGAACGTATGGGGCATATCGCCCTTGCGGCTCCGGTCTCACATATTTGGTATTTTAAAGGAATTCCAAGCCGCATGGGACTGATCTTAGATATATCGCCAAGGACACTGGAGAGAGTACTGTATTTTGCGTCTTATATCGTATTGGATAAGGGGGAGACAGATCTGCAGTACAAACAGATCTTATCCGAGGCAGAATATCAGGAACAGAAAGAAAAATGGGGATACGGCTCCTTCCGTGTAGGAATGGGCGCAGAGGCGATAAAAGAACTTCTGGAATCCATTGATCTGGAAAAAGAATATAAAGAACTGCAGGCAGGACTGGAAAATGCAACGGGACAAAAGCGTGCAAGAATCGTAAAACGACTCGAAGTAGTAGAGGCTTTCCGCGAATCCGGCAATAAACCGGAATGGATGATCCTCACTGCGATCCCGGTCATCCCACCGGATCTGCGTCCTATGGTACAGTTGGACGGAGGACGTTTTGCAACCTCTGATTTAAATGATCTGTACAGAAGGATCATCAACCGGAACAACCGACTGAAAAGATTGTTAGAGTTGGGAGCGCCGGATATTATCGTAAGAAACGAAAAGCGTATGCTGCAGGAAGCGGTAGATGCGCTGATCGATAACGGACGCCGTGGCCGTCCGGTAACAGGACCTGGAAACAGAGCTTTGAAGTCTCTGTCTGATATGCTGAAAGGGAAATCCGGACGTTTCCGTCAGAATCTGCTCGGAAAACGTGTTGACTATTCCGGACGTTCGGTTATCGTCGTAGGACCGGAACTGAAGATCTATCAGTGCGGTCTGCCTAAAGAAATGGCAATTGAGCTGTTTAAACCATTTGTTATGAAAGAACTAGTAGCAAATGGAACAGCACACAATATTAAAAATGCAAAAAAAATGGTAGAGAGACTTCAGCCGGAGGTATGGGATGTTCTGGAAGAAGTGATCAAAGAGCATCCGGTTATGTTAAACCGTGCCCCCACACTGCACAGACTTGGTATTCAGGCATTTGAACCGATCCTGGTAGAGGGTAAGGCGATCAAGCTGCATCCGCTGGTATGTACTGCGTACAATGCCGATTTTGACGGAGACCAGATGGCCGTACACGTACCGCTGTCCGTGGAAGCACAGGCAGAGTGCCGTTTCCTGCTTCTCTCACCGAACAACCTGCTGAAACCATCGGATGGTGGTCCGGTGGCGGTGCCTTCACAGGATATGGTACTTGGTATTTATTATCTGACACAGGAAAGACCAGGCGCTAAAGGGGAAGGCATGTTCTTCAAGAGCGTCAGCGAAGCAATCCTTGCATACGAGAATGGATATATTACTTTGCACTCCAAGATTAAAGTACGTGTTTCTAAGGAGATGCCGGATGGAACGCTGAAGTCTGGTACGATCGATGCGACTTTGGGACGGCTTTTATTCAATGAGATCATTCCGCAGGATCTGGGATTTGTAGACAGAGAAGTTGAAGGCAACGAATTGTTGCTTGAAGTAGACTTCCACGTAGGAAAGAAGCAGTTAAAGCAGATCCTGGAGAAAGTTATCAATACCCATGGAGCTACACAGACGGCAGAAGTGCTGGATGATGTAAAAGCGATCGGATATAAGTTTTCTACGAGAGCGGCCATGACGGTATCTATCTCTGATATGACTGTACCTCCGCAGAAACCGCAGATGATCGAAGAAGCGCAGAATACGGTAGACAGGATCACGAAGAATTACAAACGTGGTCTGATCACCGAGGAAGAACGCTATAAAGAAGTTGTAGAAACATGGAAAGCAACGGATGATAAGCTGACAGAAGCATTGCTTTCTGGTTTGGATAAATATAATAATATCTTTATGATGGCAGACTCCGGAGCCCGTGGTTCTGATAAGCAGATTAAACAGCTTGCAGGTATGCGTGGTCTGATGGCAGATACGACAGGACGTACGATCGAGCTGCCGATCAAGTCCAATTTCCGTGAAGGTCTGGACGTACTGGAATATTTCATGTCTGCGCATGGTGCTCGTAAAGGTCTGTCTGATACGGCGCTGCGTACAGCCGATTCCGGTTACCTGACAAGACGTCTTGTGGATGTTTCTCAGGAACTGATCATACATGACAGCGATTGTGTAGAACCGGGCAAAGAAATTCCAGGTATGTATGTAAAAGCTTTCATGGATGGCAATGAAGAGATCGAAAGTCTCCAGGAACGTATTACCGGACGTTTCTCCTGTGAGGATATTAAAGATAAAGAGGGAAATGTACTTGTAAAAGCAAATCATATGATCACACCAAGACGTGCTGAGAGAGTTATGAAAAAAGGTGTGGACGAGAATGGTGAGCCGCTCCAGAAAGTAAAGATCCGTACGATCCTTACCTGTAAGTGTAAAGACGGCGTATGCTCTAAGTGTTACGGTGCTAACATGGCGACAGGAGAGGCGGTACAGGTAGGAGAAGCAGTTGGTATCATTGCTGCGCAGTCTATCGGTGAGCCGGGTACACAGCTTACTATGCGTACTTTCCACACGGGTGGTGTTGCCGGTGATGATATCACACAGGGTCTTCCTCGTGTCGAAGAACTTTTCGAGGCGAGAAAGCCAAAGGGTCTTGCAATCATTACAGAATTTGCAGGAAAGGCAACGATCAGCGATACAAAGAAACGGCGTGAGATCATCGTGAATAATGATGAGACAGGCGAATCCAAGGCATATCTGATCCCTTATGGCTCCAGGATTAAGATTCAGGATGGAGCAGAGTTAGAGGCCGGAGACGAATTGACAGAAGGTAGTGTCAATCCGCATGATATTCTGAAGATCAAAGGCCTGCGTGCAGTGCAGGATTACATGATCCAGGAAGTACAGCGTGTATACCGTCTGCAGGGAGTTGAAATCAATGACAAGCACATTGAGGTCATCGTGCGCCAGATGCTGAAAAAAGTGCGTGTAGAAGAAAAAGGCGACAGTGATTTCCTTCCAGGCATGATGGAAGATGTCTTGGAGTTTAACGAGGTAAATGAACGTCTGGAGGCCGAAGGCAAAGAGCCTGCTACAGGAGAGCAGATCATGCTCGGTATCACAAAGGCATCTCTTGCCACGGATTCCTTCCTTTCAGCAGCTTCTTTCCAGGAGACGACAAAAGTCCTGACAGAAGCGGCAATCAAAGGAAAAGTTGACCATCTGGTAGGCTTAAAGGAAAATGTCATCATTGGTAAGCACATTCCTGCCGGAACAGGTATGAAGAAATACCGTGACGTCAAACTCAGTACAGAGTTAGAGCAGGAAGAGGACATCAGTTTCGAGGAAGAAGTGGAGTTAGAAGAGGAATTGATGCCTGCAGAAGAGACAGAATAAAGAGAATTTCATAAAAGAAATAAGTATTTTATAAGAACCGTTGTCAAGGGTGAAAATTCTAAAAAATCTAAGACAACGGTTTTTTATGTCTATATTTTCGGGGATACTTGTAAATAGAAAAAAATAATTGTATATAATACACAAAAAGTATTGACAATAAAAGATGTATTGAGTAATATAGAATAAAAATACATTAGTGATATATCACTGATGTATAAATAGGATTTTATAAATATATCATAAGGGAGGGAAGAAATGGCAAAGAGACAGTCTATGACCGAGCGAGTTCTCCAGGAGCTGAGGAATGATATTATCAATTGGAACTATGAAGAAAATGATATGATCACAGAGGCAGAAATATCGGAGAAATTTGGTGTTAGTAAGACACCATCCAGAGAAGCTCTGAATTATCTATGCATGGAAGGATTTCTTGAGAAAATTCCAAATAAAGGGTATCTGGTGAAGGGAATATCTGTCACTGAGCTGCAAAGCCTTTTTCAGTTTAGAGGTGTACTGGAAAAAGCCTCTGCCGAGATGGCGATTCAATATGCTACAGATGAGGAACTGAAATTTTTGAAAGACTATACGAAAGAACAGATCGCGAAAATTGAAGGAAGCACATATCAGGAATATAGTGAGATGAATATGCAGTTTCATATGTCTGTTGCATATTTATCGAGAAATCCGTATTTGATGTCATCTCTTGAAAGCATATTGAATAAACTAAGGCGTGTACTGGTGAAAGACTGGAAAAGTTCAAAAGCTAAAAGCCTTATGGAGGAGCATTTAAAGCTGATCGATGCTCTATGCGCAAGGGATGTGGAGAAGGCGAAACAATATGTGGAAAGAGAGATGGGAGGTGTAGAATATAGACTATATTTTAGAGAAGGAAAGAATTTTTAAATATGTTTCCGTGGAGTAAATGTTGGGCTGTTTCCAAAATCTTCGCTGCATATCAAAACAAGAAGAGGGGAGGAATGCATGATGAAAAAGGTACTGCTGCTTACGACAGGCGGGACAATTGCAGCGCGAAACGGAGAACAAGGGCTAGTTCCGGATATAAAATGCCAGGATATTTTAGAAATGCTGCCGGAAATAAAAGGCTGCTTTGAAGTAGACAGCCAGGATATCCTGAATCTAGACAGTTCAAATGTACAGCCTGAGGAATGGCAGTATATCGCAGAAATTGTTACAGAGAATCTGGCTCTATATGATGGGATTATTATTACACATGGGACAGATACGATGGCATATACAGCTTCTGCGCTCAGCTATATGCTCCAGAATCTGGATAAGCCGGTTATCTTGACCGGAGCACAGATTCCGATCGAGAAAATGTTTACCGATGCAAAGCGAAACCTACAGGCCGCATTTGCTGCGGTGAATACGGACATAAAAGGAGTAGCGATTGCATTTGATGATAAAATTATAAACGGATGTAGGGCAGTAAAGGTTAGAACATTGGGATTTAATGCTTTTGAAAGTATTTCTGCGCCATACGTGGGAGAAGTATATGCGGACGGTATGCATGTGTATAGAAAAGATATGCATCCAGCGAAAGAGCAGAAGCCATTCTGTCTGAAAAAGGAACTTTGTACAGATGTATTTCTGTTAAAACTGATACCCGGAACGAATCCGGAAATATTTGACCGGCTGCTGGATATGAAATATCGAGGCATTGTAATTGAAGCTTTCGGAGCCGGAGGCACACATTTTGAAAGAAGAAACTTAATTCCTAAGCTGCATAAACTTGTAGAAAATGGAATCAGTATCGTGGCATGCAGCCAATGTCTGTACGAAAAAAGCGATTTTTCTATGTATGAAGTGGGACAAAAGCTTTTGGAGTGCGGCGTCATACCGGGAAGAGATATGACGACAGAGGCGATCGTTACAAAGCTGATGTGGGCATTAGGGCAGACAAAAGATCCGCAGAAGATCAGAGAAATATTCGACACAGATTATGCGGGTGAAGTAACATTAGGGTAAAAAGGGACAAAGACTAGAAGGAGGGAATTTATGCAGGAACAAGAAAAGAAAGTGAATGTTGAGGAAGTAGTAGACACAGAGTATATGCTGGAACCAGTTCCCATGGATAAGAGAAGGTCCACGTACAGTCAGATCATGGTATGGGTCGGTTTTGGTTATTGTGCAACAGGATTGTTTGTCGGAGGTACACTTGCAGGATACGGGGGAGCGCCAGGCTTAAATCCTATGGATGCACTCCTGGCAATTATATTGGGAGAAGGCTCCTTGTTGATCATGACAGCGCTTCTCGGAATTGCAGCCCATAAAACCGGATTAAATCTGTCTTTGATATCCAAATATTCATATGGGAGTAAGGGCTTCATTATTCCCATGGCTGTAATGGCACTTTTGACGTTAGGATGGTTCTCCAGTATTGTAGGAATGATTGCTGATATATGGGGTGGATTTATAGGAAATCCAAGTGGTATTACAGTATTTAGTCCTGCAGATTGGGGGTATCAAGGAGTACCGGATATTACATTGGAAGTATTGATCGCTGTAATATTCTGGGGTGTTGTGTTTACGATCAGTGCGATCCGAGGGATCAGTGCTATAGAAAAAATCGCGAAGGTAGTATGCCCGCTTATCCTTCTGGTCGCGATCATTGCCGGAATCGGCATGATCAATGAAGGCGGCGGAGTCAGCAGTTTTATAAATAAGGCAAGCGAACTGGACGGCTTGGGACTGGGAACCGGAATCACAGCGGTCGTAGGTAGCTGGGTAGCAGGAGCAGTAATGGGAGTAGATATGTTCCGCTTCAACAAAAGTGTGAAAGCAGTCTGGTGGTGCGCGGCAGCATGCTTTGTATTTACGAATCCGCTTTTGAATATTGTGGGATATATCGGAAGTGTAAGCGCCGGACAATATAACTATGTTGCGTGGATGATGGGCTTTAGTGTAATTCTTGCACTTGTTGCCGTATTTACATGGACCACGTCTCTGTGGACGACAGACAACAGTGAACTATACTGCAACTCTTTGTATACAGGACCAATCCTGGATGCGGTAGGTGTGAAGGTAAACAGAAAGATCTTGGTTGCTGTCTGTGGTATTTTGGGAACGATTCTTGGAGCGATCGGTTTCTATCAGATTTTCTTTGCCAACTTTATCAATACTTTAGGAGCAATGGCTCCTCCGCTATGCGCGCCGATCCTTGCAGATTATTATCTGATCGGGAAAAAGAAATATGATGCGAAACTGCTGCATAAACAGCCAAAATGGCGTTGGGCAGGTGTGATCTCTTTTGTAATAGGCGCAGGATTGGGGTATTATTTCCAGTATGTGACACCTCTTCCGTATAACTTACCGTCAGGACTGTTTGCGCTGATTGTTTCTGTTATCATCTATTTTGTCATCTACAGATTCATGCCAGATAAAAAGGCAGACCAGGAATTGGTAAAAGAAGTATAAAAAATGACGGGACGCATGACGTTAACATATTTGCCGAAAAAGTAAAATCATATAAAGGAGGATATAGACATGAAAAAAGTATTTTTAAATGAGATGAGCGCGCGTGAGGTAAAGGCAATGTTAGAGCACGCAGAGGATGTGACGGCGATCACCTGCTTTGGTTCCTGTGAGAGCCATGGCTGGCACTGCTGTCTGGGACCGGATTATTTTGTCCCTACAGAAGTGGCGAAAAGAGTAGCTGAAAAGCTGGATAATGTAGTGGTCGTTCCGGCAGTTCCGTTTGGTACTTCCATCCATTATAATCAGTATCCGATGTCCGTTACACTGCGGTATGATACAGAGATCGCTATTGCAGAAGATATATTTGAAAGCTTGATACATAACGGGATCAAACATATCTATATTTTAAATGGCCATGATGGAAATATCCCAGCATTGGAAATCGCGGCACATAATGTAAAGGATCGTCATAAAGATGCCAAATTCCTGTATATGCCTGCATGGTGGAATAAGGTGGGACCGATCATGGGAGACAGGTTTGAAGTGTGGAATGGACTTGGACATGGTGGAGAAGGCGAGACATCTATCATGATGGCAGTACGTCCGGAATTAGTAAATCTGGAATATGCGGAGAGTCAGGTTCCGGAGAAGGTAATCGATGTGAATAAGACGACAGATATTATCTGGGACATCAAGGAAATTACAAAAACAGGCGCTACGGGAGATCCGACAAAGGCTTCTATTGAAAAAGGTAATCAGATGCTGGATATTTTAGTCGGGTTAGTGGCAGACGCGATCGAAGAGATGAATCGTACAGGCTGGACGTACAATACAAAATAAAATAGAAAGATTCTGTTTTGTACTGGAAAAATATCTGGGAACCGGGGGAGAAATACTTCCGGTTTCCGGATGTTTTTTATTTTACAGAAATTTTATGCAAAATGCACAAAAAATAAGGCATATTTTTTAAATATAAATGCATATCTAATAGATGAAAGTTGTGATAGAATAGGGGCAGAGAGTTCGAAATCTGTAAAAGGGATTAAATCTGCGGATATAGCAGATAAAAAATAGAAGGAGGGTAAAAAATTATGAAAATAGGAGGAGTCACGATCGGACAGTCGCCAAGGGTGGATGTAACACCGGATATTCTGCCAATATTTGGGGAAGATGTAGAACTGCTTGAGGCAGGAGCGCTGGATGGACTTACGCGGGAAGAAATCGAGCAGATGAAGCCGAAAGAGGATGATTATGTACTTGTTTCCAGATTAAATGACGGTTCCTATGCGAAATTTGGAGAAAGCTTTATCTTGGAGCGCCTGCAGGGATGTATCGAAAAGCTGGAGGCAGAAGGCGTGGAATTGATCATGTTTTTCTGCGGAGGTACATTTCCGGATGTCTTTAAGGCGCATGTACCGTTGATCTATCCGTCAGGACTGTTAAATGGAGTGGCAAAGGGATTAAGTCCACGCTCCAAGATCATCCTGATAACTCCCGATAAAGAACAGATCCAGCAGGCATATGATCAGTGGGGCAGTGTGGTCAAGACACTGCATCCCGTAGCAGCCAATCCATATGGGGATATACAGGAAGTGATCGATGCGGCTAACGCGGTCAAAGATATTGATGCCGACTTGGTTGTGATGGACTGCATCGGATATACTGAAAGATCAAAGAAACTGGTGAAAGAGATTACGGGGAAACCAGTTATCATGTGCAGAACGCTGCTGGCAAGAGTGGTATGTGAGATGCTGGACATCAGTTAGAGGAGATAAAAAGAAGCATAAAAATACAAAATGGCGCGGGTCAGAAGGAAGGGACCTGCGCCATTATATTGAAGGATAAAATTATTAAGGTGAAATTTTTAATCCGTCAGGGCATAACCATAACGAATTTTCCGGTAAACTTTCTGGATGATCATAACAGGAAGACTAATAAGAATAAACAGGGATGAAAATACTCCCACAGAGCCTCCGATGATCATAAGTAACAATAAACCGATATTCATATGATGTACACTCCTTTGACGTTTAAAATTTCTAAACGTTATTATAAAGGGCGCCTATCTATATGAAAAGAAAAAAGAGGAGTTCTTAGCAGTATTTTAACATAAAAAGGCAGGGGAGATATTATTCTTCCTCATCTTCTGCCATCCTGTATCCTACGCCTACTTCTGTGAATATATATTTTGGCTGTGCAGGATCTGATTCGATCTTACGGCGGATATTTGCCATATTTACACGCAGGATCTTATTGTCATCGTCAGCAAAAGGTCCCCATACATTAGACAGGATAGATGCATATGTGATGACCTTGCCGGAATTTTGTGCCAGATAAGAGACGATTTTATATTCAATAGGAGTTAAGTGTACTTCTTTGCCGTCTATGGTGATCAGCCGACGGGCAAAATCGAGTCTCATTCCCTTATGGGAGTATGGACGGATGTACAGAGGATTATCTGTGTTCATGCGGTTACTGTGGCGGAGTGAGGCGCGGATACGCGCCAATAATTCAGAAGTGCCAAAGGGTTTTGTGATATAGTCGTCCGCACCCTGGTCGAGAGCAGCGACTTTTTCACGTTCTGCATTTCTGGCAGAAATGACGATAATAGGAGTACTGGTCCAGGTACGTACTTCTTGGATGATCGTATTTCCACTTATATCAGGAAGTCCTAGATCCAACAGAATTATATCGGGACACTGCGAACGGATGAGGTCCAGCCCGTCACGACCGGTATCAGCGCAGAAAACGCGATAGTCATGGCGTTTTAATATTTTCCCCATGAAAGTCTGGATATTCTTTTCGTCTTCTATGATCAAGATTGAAAATTTATGCAGCATTATTTTCCTCCTTTTCTTTGGGCAGAGTAAATGAAAATTCTGCGCCATGTCCATGGTTTGCGGCGGCAATATGACCATCATGTGCCTGCACGATCGTTTTGCAGATCGAGAGTCCGATTCCGATGCCCTTATGTCCGTCGGAGGCATCAGAGGAATACTGGCCTTCAAAAATAAAAGGCAGCTGTGCTTCATCCAGTCCGATCCCATAGTCGCGGATAGTAAAAGTAACAGAGTCTGGATTTTCTATGATGATCAGATCAGACGGTTCTTTACTTTTGGAATGTATATAAGAATTTTCCAGAAGGTTGATCAAAACTTGTTCGATCAGTGTGGCGTCTAAGGGGAGCATGAGAAAATCATTTGGCATTGTTACTGTGACTTTCATATCAGGATGGCGCTTCTGGAGCCGTACGATTGCCTCAGATACGACTTCTTCTACTACTTCCAGAGATTTTTTGACTTTTCCAGTGTTGCCTGAGATACGAGTGACGGTCAGCAGATTTTCTACCATGTTTAAGAGCCACTCCGAATCTTCTTTTATATTCGAAACGAGTTCTGTGCGTTCTGCTTCCGAAAGATCTGTGTAATTCTCCAAATAAGAGGAAGAAGAACCGATGATACTGGTGAGCGGCGTGCGCAGATCGTGAGACACGGCTCGCAGCAGATTGGCCCGCAGTTTTTCTTTATCGGCTTCCATCAGCTTTCGTTCCCGCTCAGCAATCAAATGTTTTTGACGTTTCATAGAAGAAGTGATGGCGCTGGTGATCAAAGAAATTGCCAGCATGCCGATAAAAGTGACCGGATATCCGTCCAGCGTGAAATTGATTTTAAAATACGGGTATGAGAAAAAGTAATTGACAGCGACGACTCCGAATAAAGCGGCTGTGATCCCATAGAAATAGCCGTCTGTATACAGAGAGATCAAAATCAGCGCCAATATATAAAACAATGCGATATTGGCTGAATTTTTATGACCAAAGTGGAAAAAAAGAAAGGCAAATGCGGTTGCTGCACCAAGCAAAAGAAAAGTCACTGCCAGATTTTTTACGAACTGCTTTTTCATAAGTATCCATACTCCTGATTTGTTCTTTTGTTCCTATTATAGGAAAAAGTGCATAGATTTACAATACTTATCCGGAGGTTCTGCGAGCGCGTTAAGACCTGAATGAGAAGATATAAATATTTTATTAAATTTCACTAAAAAAAATATTGACTTTTTCAATGTAAAGTGATAAAACATAATAGAACACGAAAAATGCAGTGAATGGGACAGGCAGTGCAGATGTTTTCAGTACAGAGAGCCGCTGGCGGGTGGAAAGCGGTGTGAAGAGTCTGTGATGCATCACCCGGGAGCATCCCTCTGAACGTAATTGCAGTAAGAAGGGACGGTTTCTCGCCGTTAAAGGAGACGCTGTTTTGGATGACAGCAGGTGAGCGGCTATAAAAGTAATTATGGCAAACAGAGTGGTACCGCGGAGTAAAATTTCGTCTCTGTAATTTCCTGTCAGGAGATTACAGAGTTTTTTTATTATATAGGCTTCCTATGCAATAAAAAACGGGGACCCTGCATTGACTGTGTGAAATACAAGGAAGAAAGAAGGAAGAAAAATGAGTGGAATACTTATGATGATCATTGCCCTTGTTGTGCTCATTGGAGCATATCTGATCTATGGGCGATATCTTCAGAACAAATGGGGGATTGACCCAAATGCCAAGACACCGGCATATGAGATGGAGGATGGGGTAGACTATGTACCGGCAGATACTAATGTTGTATTTGGACATCAGTTTGCGTCGATCGCGGGTGCAGGCCCGATCAATGGACCTATCCAGGCAGCAATCTTTGGATGGCTCCCGGTACTGTTATGGATCTTGATCGGAGGCGTATTCTTTGGTGCTGTCCAGGATTTTGCGGCTATGTATGCTTCTGTCAAGAATAAAGGACGTACGATCGGTTACATTATTGAAGAATATATTGGAAAAACAGGAAAGAAATTATTCTTGTTATTCTGCTGGCTGTTCTGTATCTTGGTTGTTGCCGCATTTGCAGATGTCGTGGCAGGCACGTTCAACGGATTTTCAGTGGATCCGGAGACAGGAAATGTATTGGGCAATATCACAGCGAATGGCGCTGTCGCAATGACATCTATGATCTTTATCGTAGAAGCAGTTGCGCTCGGTATGCTGCTGAAATACGGTAAATTGAATAAATGGGTAAACACAGCGATCGCGATCGCTCTGCTCGTAGGGGCAGTTGCCCTGGGATTAAATTTCCCGATTTATATCAGCCAGAGTACATGGCATATCATCATTTTTATTTACATACTGATCGCATCTGTTGTGCCAGTATGGGCGCTGCTTCAGCCGCGTGATTATCTGAACAGTTATCTGCTGATCTTTATGATTTTGGCCGCAATCGTGGGTGTATTTGTAGCAAATCCGAAATGTAATCTAGCTGCATTTACAAGCTTTAACGTAGACGGACAATATTTGTTCCCGATCCTTTTTGTAACGATCGCCTGCGGAGCGGTATCCGGTTTCCATTCACTGGTATCTTCCGGTACTGCTTCTAAACAGATCAAGAACGAGAAGAATATGCTGCCGGTATCCTTTGGCGCTATGCTGATGGAGAGTATGCTTGCTGTGATCGCTCTGATCGCAGTCGCATCCTTTGCGTCTGGCGAGGCGGCAGCACAGGGCTTGACGACACAGCCGCAGATTTTTGCAGGGGCGATCGCCAACTTCTTGACAGCTATAGGACTGCCATATGAGTTGGTGTTTACATTGATCAACCTGGCAGTTTCCGCTTTTGCGCTGACATCTTTGGATTCTGTTGCACGTGTGGGTAGACTCTCTTTCCAGGAGTTCTGGCTGGATGATGATGTAGACGAAAATAATATGAGTCCATTTTTAAAGTTGATGACAAACAAATATTTTGCGACTGTTATCACACTTGTTCTGGCATATCTGCTCGCCAAGGTAGGATACCAGAATATATGGCCGCTGTTTGGTTCCGCGAACCAGTTGTTGTCTGTGCTGGCTCTGGTAGCATGTGCCGTATTCTTAAAGAAAACAAAACGGCAGGGCGTTATGCTCTGGCTTCCTATGCTGTTCATGATGGCAGTTACATTTACGGCACTTGGTATGACGATCTATAAACTGGGCGGACTGCTTATCGCAGGACAGTTAGACTTCGGCAATACACTGCAGCTTATCTTTGCTGTACTGCTTCTGATCCTTGGTGTGATCGTTGCTCTGCAGGGCATTAAAAGACTGACTGAAAAGAAGAACGAAGCGACAGCTTAATTTTCTATACCGTGTTTTGTGCATACTGTGCAAAACACGGTATATGTTTATTGTCCAGAAGTGACGAAAATCAGCAAAAAATGTAAAACAACTTACTTCCTATCCGGAAAGATGTTAAAATAAATAGTAAGAATATCGAAAAAGACCGTTACAGTATTTGTACCGGTCTTTCTTTGGCTATACTTATACTGACAGAAGGAGCAGAAAGGAGGCAAAGCATGCTCAAATCCGGAGACGCGGTTGTGTATAAATGCAGAGGAGTCTATAAAATTGAAGAGATCGGAACGTTAAATTTTTCATTTGCGGACAAGAAACGAAAATATTATACGCTGCAGTCTGTAGACAATTCCAGAGATAAGGCGTATGTTCCTATGGATGACGTAAGTAATATCAGACAGCCGGTCAGCAAAGAGGAGGCGTTGGCGCTGATCGGAAGACTGGATGAGATAGAAGTATTGGGGATCCAAAACGAAAAGTACAGAGAACAGGAATATAAGAATTGTATTTCTGGATACCGGCCGGAGAGCTGGGTAAGAGTACTTAAGACGTTGTACAAAAGGACGAAGAGCCGAGGCAGTATGACGAGTATGGATAAGAAATATCAGATGCTCTTAGAACATGCGCTGTTCAGTGAATTCGCATTTTCACTGGGGATTCCAAAAGAAGATATACCGGAATTTATTCAAAGGCAAAAAGATATAAAGCAGGAACAGAGCAAAAAATAGAAAATGGAAATCAAATCTGCTTCTTGCGAAAAATATATGTACATGATATACTCCTTCTAAAAATATTTTGCAGAAGACAGGATACCTGCCGTGATACAGTGTTTTTGCAGTTAAGAACGGCAGAAACTGTCTTAGATTTAGGAGGAGTTATTTTTTATGGATGCAGACCCTGCGGGAAACTCGATTATTTCAACTTTATTGCTGCTGCTCTTTTTCACATTGATGAATGCTTATTTCGCCGGAGCAGAGATGGCCGTTGTATCGGTAAACAAGAATCGGATACGTGCACTTGCCGAATCAGGCAATAAGAAGGCGAAAGTGGTGGAAAGCCTATTTGAAGATTCCACGAAGTTTCTGTCGACTATCCAGGTCGCGATCACCTTTGCCGGCTTCTATTCCAGTGCTTCGGCGGCAGCGGGGCTGGCGCCTTATGTTGCCGGATGGCTGGCGCAGTATCAGATCCCTTACAGCGGCTCTATCGCAAGAAACGGACTGACGCTGGTGCTGATGTTTTTCAATCTGGTCTTTGGAGAATTAGTACCTAAGAGGATTGCCCTGCAGAAGGCAGAAGCTTTTTGTATGCTGACGGTCATGCCAATACACTATATATCGATCGTACTTTCCCCATTTATCAAGTTGCTTTCTGTATCGACAAAATGTGTATTGAAACTGCTGCGCATGAAGACAGAAGATCAAGAAGAAGCAGTGACGGAAGAAGAAATTCGAACGCTTTTAAAAATGGGAAATGAGACAGGGACGTTTGATGATGAAGAACGTGAAATGATCGATTCGGTCTTTGCTTTTGACGACAGAACGGCAAGAGAGATTATGGTTCCCAGAAGAGAGGTATATACGCTCAATATAGAAGAACCGCTGGAATATATATTGGATGAAATTTTGGAGACGAGACATACAAGAATTCCTGTGTATGAAGAAAATATTGATAATATCATCGGGATCCTGCATGTGAAGGATGTTATGATCGAAATGCGCAAAAGGAGTCTGGAGCAAATGGATGTCCGCAGTATGCTCCACAAACCATTTTTCGTACCGGAGACAAAGTATGCGGCGGAGTTGTTCCGTCAGATGCAGGAATCCAGGCGCCATATGGCAGTACTTGTAGATGAGTATGGAGGCTTTTCAGGAATCGTAACAGTAGAAGATTTGGTGGAAGAGATCATGGGCGATATTAATGAAGAATATGAAGAGGTAGAGCCGGAGATCGAAAGGCTGGATGCGTGTACGTACCGTCTTGACGGAAGCATATTGATAGAAGATTTAAATGAAGAATTACAGCTGAAGCTGGAGACCGAGAATTATGATACACTTTCGGGATATCTGATCGAGCGTCTGGGATATATTCCGGCAAAAGAAGATAAGACGGTGATAGAAGAAGAAAACTTGGTCTTTACAGTAGAAAAAATGAAAGACAATCGTATCAGCAAGGTATTCCTTATTATGAAAAACTAGAATCCGTATTGAACTTGCGGGTGCACAAATGTATAATAGCAGATGAGAGATGATTCCCGCCTTCTTGAGGCGGCGAGAAGCAAAGGAGAAGCGCAAATATGAAGATGTTATCAATCGAGCAGGAACTTCGGGAAAATTCTTACCCGGGGAGAGGCATCATTATCGGAAAGAGTAAGGATGGAAAAAAAGCGGTTGCCGCGTATTTTATCATGGGACGCAGTGTGAACAGCCGGAATCGCATTTTTGTAGAAGAAGGAGAAGGGATACGGACACAGGCGTATGACGAATCAAAATTGACAGATCCAAGCCTGATCATTTATGCTCCTGTACGAGTGCTGGGGAATAAAACAATTGTGACCAACGGAGATCAGACAGATACGATATATGAAGGCATGGACAAGCAGATGACATTTGAACAGACATTACGCAGCCGCGAATTCGAGCCGGATGCTCCGAACTTTACGCCGCGTATATCCGGGATCCTGCATGTAGAGAATGGAACATACAACTATGCAATGTCTATTTTGAAAAGCAATAACGGAAGCAGTGAGAGCTGCAACAGATATACGTTTGCCTATGAGAATCCAATGGCGGGAGAAGGGCATTTTATTCATACTTATCAGTGTGATGGAGATCCACTGCCAAGTTTTGAAGGAGAACCGAAGCTGGTATCTATTGAGGAAGATATAGAAGTATTCACAGATCTTTTGTGGAATAGTCTGAATGAAGAAAATAAGGTTTCTCTGTTTGTACGCTATATCGATATTGAAACAGGAAAATACGAGACAAAGATCATAAATAAGAATAAGTAAAGGAGCGCACGGTCATATGAAAGAATTAGAATTAAAATATGGATGTAACCCGAATCAAAAACCGTCCCGGATCTATATGAAGGACGGAAGTGAACTGCCGATCCAGGTACTTTGCGGGCGTCCGGGGTATATCAATTTCCTAGATGCGTTCAATGGCTGGCAGTTGGTCAGCGAGCTGAAAAAGGCAACAGGGCTTCCGGCAGCCACTTCCTTTAAGCATGTATCGCCGGCGGGAGCGGCAGTTGGTATCCCGCTGACGGAGACACTGGCTAAAATCTATTGGGTAGACGATCTGGGAGAACTTTCTCCTCTTGCCTGCGCTTATGCACGTGCGCGCGGTGCTGACAGAATGTCTTCTTTTGGAGATTTCATTGCCCTTTCCGATGTGTGTGACGTGGATACGGCAAAACTGATCAAAAGAGAAGTATCTGATGGTGTGATCGCACCGGGATATGAACCAGAGGCGCTGGAACTCTTACAGCAGAAGAAAAAAGGCAATTACAACATCATTCAGATAGACGAAACATATGTGCCGGAAGTATTGGAACATAAGGAAGTATTTGGCATTACTTTTGAGCAGGGCAGAAATGAACTGCATATCGATAAAGATTTCTTCTCTGATGTAGTGACAGATAATAAGGAAATCCCGGAGGATGCAAAGCGCGATCTGGCGGTCGCTATGATCACTTTGAAATATACTCAGTCGAACTCTGTATGTTATGTGAAGGGGGGACAGGCGATCGGGATCGGAGCAGGGCAGCAGTCCCGGATCCACTGTACACGTCTGGCAGGGCAGAAAGCAGATAATTGGTGGCTTAGACAGAGTCCGCAGGTACTTGGACTTAAATTTAAGTCAGGGATCGGGCGCGCGGACAGAGACAATGCGATTGACTTATATATTGGTGAAGAATATATGGATATTCTTGCAGACGGTGTGTGGGAAAATACATTCGAAGAAAAACCGGCAGTATTTACGAGAGAAGAAAAAAGAGCATGGCTTGATAAGATGGCAGACGTGGCGCTCGGCTCGGACGCGTTTTTCCCATTTGGAGATAATATTGAGCGGGCACACAAAAGCGGCGTAAAATATATTGCGCAGCCGGGCGGATCTGTCAGAGATGATCATGTGATTGCCGCATGCGATAAATACCAGATGGCAATGGCGTTTACTGGAATCCGTCTGTTCCACCATTAAAAGAACAGGGGGATGAAATGATACTGGAGACAAAAAGTCCTGAAGAGACGTTTTCGGTTGGCAGACGAATGGGAGAAAAGGCACATCCGGGACAGGTCTTTACCTTGATGGGAGATTTGGGCGTTGGAAAGACGGTCTTTACAAAAGGCCTGGCCAAAGGTCTGGGTATCGAGGAACCTGTGAGCAGTCCGACTTTTACCATTGTACAGGTATATGAAGAAGGGAGAATACCATTCTATCATTTTGATGTATACCGGATCGGGGATGTTGAGGAGATGGATGAAATAGGATTTGAAGAGTATGTCATGGGGGACGGTGTATCCCTGATCGAATGGGCAAATCTTATAGAAGAGATTCTTCCCATACCCCGTACGGAAATAACGATCGAGAAGGATCTGGAGCAAGGATTCTCATACAGGAAGATTACTATAGAAGAAATAAACGAAAAGAAATAGAGCAGTGTATGGAAGGGGTCAGACAGGTACTGACCCCATTTTATCCTGCAAAGTGAAAAGGAGAGGAAGCCATGAAAGTATTAGCGATTGACAGTTCCGGGCTGACGGCGGCGGCTGCTGTCGTAGATGAGGAGCAGACGATTGCGGAATATACGGTGAACTATAAGAAGACACATTCACAGACATTGCTGCCGATGATAGATGAAATTGTGAAAATGGTAGAAATGGATCTAAAGGAGATCGACGCAATTGCCGTGGCGGGCGGACCAGGTTCCTTTACGGGATTAAGGATAGGTTCCGCGACGGCGAAAGGATTGGGGCTTGCTCTTGATAAACCATTGATCTCTGTGCCTACGGTGGATGCGCTCGCCTATAATGTATACGGATGTACAGATATTATCTGCCCTCTTATGGATGCCAGGAGAAAGCAGGTCTATACGGGGATGTATACATTTTCCAGAAAAGCCGGGGAGATAGAAGGAGAAAATTTGGTAAGACCGGTCTTTCAGGTTATGAAGATGCAGATGGCGATTTCGGTGGAGGAATTGATCGGGCGGCTGAATCGATATGGACGTCCGGTGGTATTTCTTGGTGACGGTGTGCCTGTCTATGCGTCTTTGCTGAAAGAGGGATTAAAAGTGCCATACTCTTTTGCGCCCTCCTATATGAATCGGCAGAGGGCGGCTGTATTGGGCGCCCTGGGAATCGTTTACTATAAAGCGGGAAAATACGAATCTGCCAGAGAACACAGACCGGATTATCTGCGTGTATCTCAGGCGGAGCGAGAGCGCGCCTTACGGGAAAGTCAGGAAAAATTGTTCGTGAGAGAACTGAAAGAAGAAGACGCCGCAGCGGTGTCTGATATGGAACACCAGCTGTTTTCGGATGGCTGGAGTGAAAAGGGGATCATAGAGACGATTAAAAATTCGAATACGATCTGTTTGGCTGCTGTAAAGGCAGAAAAATTAATTGGTTATATGTTTGTATATTTTGCCGCAGGTGAAGGAGAGATCGCAAAGATCGCTGTGACAAAGGAGAAGCAGCGGCAAGGGGTAGCGCACCAGATGATGAAGGAATTGGAGCGTATTTGTAAATCCAGGAAAATAGGTAAGCTGATGCTGGATGTAAGGCAGAGCAATGAGGCGGCACAGACATTTTATAAAGCACAGGGCTTTGTCCGTGATGGAGAGAGAAAAGCATTTTACGAGAAACCATCCGAGGACGCTGTATTGATGAGCAGAGAAATCGCCTATTGGTAGAGACAGAATGGAAATCTTGTGGAGTATAAGGAAGCACTTCCCAGTAGGAAATGAGGCGCAGTATCGTTATAATATAGGCGTAGCAAGTAGAAGATCTGTTTTGCACAGGAGGAGACTATATGCGCCAGTATCAGGTAAAAGAGACAAAAGAAATCAAAAAGATTATTTGTAATAAATGTGGAAAAGAAATTCCGGTCATAAATGGAAGAACGGAGGAAGGCGTATTTAGCGTCGATCATATGTGGGGATATTTTTCAAACAAAGATGGGGAAAAACATACGTTTGATCTATGCGAATCTTGTTATGATGAATGGGTCCGTACCTTCCAGATACCGGTGGAAACAGAGGGATGATATGTTAGATGTATGTTTGCTTGGAAGCGGCGGTATGATGCCGCTCCCATATCGCTGGCTGACAGCGCTGATGACGAGATTCAATGGAAGCAGTCTGCTGATAGACTGCGGAGAGGGAACGCAGATCGCGATCAAGGAAAAGGGATGGAGTTTCAAACCTATTGATGTGATCTGTTTTACGCACTTCCATGGAGATCATATAAGTGGTCTGCCGGGTCTGCTTTTGACAATGGGAAATGCAGATCGGCGGGAACCCCTGACATTGATAGGACCTAAAGGACTGGAACGTGTTGTAAACGCGCTGCGTGTTATAGCGCCGGAACTGCCGTTTCCTATTATTTTTCGGGAAATCGAAGGGGCAGAGCAGACATTTGCGTTAAATGGATACAGATTGAAAGCCTTTCGTGTAAATCATAATGTTGTGTGTTACGGATATACAATGGAAATAGACCGTGCGGGAAAATTTGATGTAGAGAGGGCAAGAGCACAGGGAATCGAGCAAAAATACTGGAGTATCCTGCAAAAGGGAGAAACGGTAGAAACGGCAGAAGGAAGATTGACGCCGGACATGGTGCTTGGGCCTGCACGCAAAGGGATCAAGCTGACGTATACGACAGATACCCGTCCTACGAACTCTATCCGTGAGAATGCGAAAGGGGCGGATCTGTTTATCTGCGAAGGAATGTATGGAGAGAAAGAGAAGGCGTCGAAGGCTGTAGAGTATAAGCATATGACGTTCTATGAGGCGGCGCAGATAGCTAAAGATGCACAGGTGAAAGAAATGTGGCTGACACATTACAGTCCTTCTTTGACTCGTCCGGAAGAATATATGGATGAGGTTCGAAGGATATTTCCGGCGGCTAAAGCCGGAAAAGACAGGATGTCAACGGAATTAACTTTTTCATAGAGGAGAACCGGCAAAAAGGAGTTTGTGCAGCCGGGAGAGAAGAGAGGCTTTTTATGAAAGAAATCAAAGATATGAACATACTGGCGATTGAAAGTTCCTGCGATGAGACGGCAGCAGCTGTCGTGCATAATGGCAGAGAAGTGCTTTCTAATGTCATTTCATCGCAGATCGATCTGCATAAATTATATGGCGGCGTAGTACCAGAGATTGCATCCAGAAAGCATATTGAAAAGATCAATCAGGTGGTAGAAGAAGCATTGAAAGAGGCGGAGGTAACACTGGATGATATAGACGCAGTGGGGGTGACGTATGGTCCGGGGCTTGTGGGCGCTCTGCTGGTTGGTGTGGCTGAAGCAAAGGCAATCGCCTATGCAAGGAACCTTCCGCTTGTGGGTGTGCATCATATAGAAGGACATATTTCTGCAAATTACATCGAGCATCCGGAGTTAGAACCTCCTTTTTTCTGTCTGGTCGTATCAGGAGGACACACACATCTTGTGAAGGTAAAAGACTATGGCGTATATGAGATATTGGGAAGGACAAGGGATGACGCGGCAGGGGAAGCCTATGACAAAGTGGCGCGCGCGATCGGATTAGGATATCCGGGCGGTCCCAAGATCGATCGGCTTGCCAAGGAAGGCGATCCGGCGGCGATACGTTTCCCAAAGGCTCATATGGAAGACGCGCCCTATGATTTTAGCTTCAGCGGGTTGAAATCTTCTGTCCTCAACTATATCAATGGCTGTAAGATGAAAGGTGAAACTTATGATCCGGCAGATATTGCCGCGTCTTTTCAAAAAGCGGTGGTGGATGTATTGGTAGAAAAAGCGATGCGCGCGGCAGAAGAATTTGGTATCTACAAGTTTGCGATCGCAGGAGGAGTGGCGTCTAACAGTGCGCTGCGTGCCGGGATGGAAGCGGCATGCCAAGAGAGAAAGATCCAGTTTTACTATCCGTCTCCTATATTGTGTACGGATAATGCAGCTATGATCGGAGCTGCGGCGTACTATGAATACCTTGCAGGGACGAGACATGGCTGGGATTTAAATGCGGTACCGAATTTAAAATTGGGAGAGCGATAGGAGTATGGAAAAGAAAAAGTGTACAGCCATTGTCCTTGCGGCAGGACAGGGCAGACGTATGGGAACAAAGGTACGTAAGCAGTATGTATTGTTGGAGGGACGCCCGATCCTCTACTATTCGCTTCATGTATTTGATCTTTCTCCTTATATAGATGAGATCGTTCTCGTTGTAGGCAAAGGAGAAGAAGAATATTGTCGTAAGGAAATCGTAGAAAAATACGGGATCCAAAAAGTGCGGCGAATCATTCCGGGAGGTGCAGAGCGCTATCACTCTGTCTGGAAAGGATTAAGTGAAATCGAAGGCGAGGGGTACGTGTTTGTGCACGATGGAGCGCGTCCATTTGTGGATACTGCCATGATAGAGCGTGCATATGAGGCAGTATGCGTGTGTAAAGCGTGTGTGGTAGGAATGCCGGTGAAAGATACGATCAAGCTGGCAGACGAAGAAGAATTCGTCAAAGAAACTCCAAAGAGGGAATTTGTATGGCTTGTGCAGACTCCACAGGTATTTGACGCCGCTTTATTAAAGGAGGCGTATGAGCTTCTTTCACATAAAACACATATCCAGGTGACGGACGACGCTATGGTGGTAGAGCAGATGCTGCAGTATCCGGTAAAACTGGTCTGTGGCTCCTATGAAAATATCAAGATCACGACACCGGAAGATCTGGAAGTGGCGAAAGTGTTTTTATCAAGAAAACCCTTGACACAGTGACGGTGATTATGGTAGAATAATCCACGTCGCACAGAGAGGAATATGTTCTGTGTGAGTGGACTATATCAGGAGAGGTATCGAAGTGGTCATAACGAGGCGGTCTTGAAAACCGTTTGTCCGCAAGGGCGCGTGGGTTCGAATCCCACCCTCTCCGTTTAAAAGAAAAAGTGATAAAGCTTATGCAGAAAGCTTTATCACTTTTTTTATGAAAATTCCAGAGAAAATTTCTATATAAGTTTCTCTGAAGGAGGTTTTGCGACTGCAGCTATATCATGAAGAAAGCACACAACATATAGTACTTAAAATGTAGAAAGAGTACTGTATATTTGGGGAGAAAAAAATGTTTGAGAAAAGTGAAAAAAGTACTGGACAAGGACGGGGATTTCGTGTATATTAAATAGCGAACGTTTTGGAGAAGTACCCAAGCTGGCCGAAGGGGCTCCCCTGGAAAGGGAGTAGGTCGTTAGTAGCGGCGCGAGGGTTCAAATCCCTCCTTCTCCGTTTGTTTCTCTTTTTGGAGAAAAGAGAAGCAATGTGTCGGATAAGTTAAGAATATAGAAAGAAATGTAAAAAAACTTTACAAAATGTCTTGACAAAACCACACAAAAGATGCTAATATGGTTAAGCTGACTCGCAAGGGAAAGCGAAAAGAAATTAGCAAAGAAAAATAAAAAAGTTCTTGACAACAGGCAATGAGTTTGGTAAGATAAAGAAGTTGTCGCTCAAG